>CAYYOX010000021.1:0-13581 GCA_964473065.1 uncultured Planctomycetaceae bacterium
CAGACGGCACGGACGGCCCCGGCGCCGGCACTTTCAGTCGCTTCGTTGTCGATCAAGACGGTACGATTGACGGCAGATTTACGAACGGAGCGGTTCGCGACTTGGGCCGAATTCGTCTGGCTCAGTTCGACGCGCCGATCGGTTTGGAGCCGATCGGCGACAGACTGTTTACTCCCACCGACGCTTCGGGGGAACCGAACGAGGGCAACCCGGGTGAAGACGGCTTGGGGACGCTAGTCGAGATCGGCGAGCCCGTGCTTATCGACATTCGGCCCAAAGATGACGCCAACCAGATCTCGTTGAAAAATACCGGAAAGCTTGAGGTGGCCATCCTCTCCACGGCCACGTTCGACGCCTTGAATGTGGACGTCGATTCGCTGACGTTCGGTCGGACCGGACTCGAGGACTCCTTGAGCCGCCAGCGACGCGGCAGGCCTAGTTTCAGGACGATCGATGTCAACGGCGACTGGGTGTTGGATCTGTCCGTGCGATTCGATACCCAAGACACGGGTTTGCAGGTTGGCGACACCGAAGGTTTTCTGATCGGCAAGACGTTCGCGGGCGAGTGGATCGAGGCTTCCGATTCGATCACGATCAGAACCTCGGGCAGGCGACCCCATCCGCACGACATTGCGGCCATCGACAGCCTGTTCGACCAGATCGGCCGCAACAAGAAACTGTCGCAGCCGGATGAAGCCCTCCGTTGGAAAACGGGTGCCGTCGATCGGTAGAGCGATCGGCATCATCCGAAGGTGATATGCGTCACGGGCCTCTGGGGGCAAGGGAGATTCCTTGCGCCACGCCTTCTTCGCCTGTGGGTCATCCCTCGGTAGTGGTGGCGGCGATCCAAAGCGGCTCGACTCCGGCGGCCGACTTGCAACAATTCCTAACGGAGAGTGCGCGGGCGTCGCGCGCGGTTGGAATCTTGTGGACATTGCAAAGGGGGGAAACCATGGTTGAAATCGATGATCTGGCCATGCAGCGGGAAAATCGCGACGTGAAGTACGAATACGCGATCTGGATCGAGGACGTTGCGCAGTGGCAGACCGAGCATCACACGGCCGCCGCCTGGCTGGCCGACGTGCAGGCCGCTTGGAAGGAGACCGAGTTGGCCCTGCAAACACATGCCCGGGAAGTCCACGACCATAAGGTCCGCTTGCGGGAGCACGAAAAGGCGATTGCCGAACACTGGTGTGACGGCAGCAAGTCCGAACATCAAGAGTTGACCGCAGAGCATCAAGAACTCAAGGCGAAACACCTCGAGGCGCTCTATGCCCATCAACAGCTCAAGAAACATCACGAGGCCGTCATGGCCGAGATTCGCGAGCTGCTGAAGACGGCCTTATCGGGCGCCGTGGTCACCGAAACGCTCGCGTGAGCCGTGTTCGCGATGCTCGGGCGAATAGCTTGATGCGATCGGGCGTTCTCCGCGCTATCTCTTATCGGGTCAAACGGCCGACGACGATTTCCGGCCGACTCTTGCGATCTCAGGGATCTGTCCACTCGCCTTCGAGCGTCAACATGAAATCGACGGCATCGATTTGTTTGGTGTTTCGGCCGGCGGTGGAAGTGGCTCGCACATGATCGAATGCGGTGACCTGCCGCAGGTACGAGAGGTCGGACGAGGAGATCCGAGTCCAGTCTGCCTGGGCAGCCACGTGATCGGCCGCCGGTGAGTCGAGCAAATAGGCCCGGTCGTTGCCGCTGTACGTTCCGTGGGCTTGTACTTCCTCGAAGTGTTTGGCCCGGTTGTAGAATCTCGTACCCCAGAGTGCGGCCTCGACCGAGTTGCCGAAGAAGAGATCATCCTCGGGCGAGTCGAACAAGTCGGCCACGTCGTGACCGCCGGCCGTGGCGTAGGCGTGGACCTGCTCGAAGAACTTGGCCCGCTTAAGGAACCCGTCGCCGTACAGGACGCCCTGGATAGGATCGGCGTAGAAGTGGTCGTCTGCGGGGGAGTCGAACATCTTGGCCACGTCAAAGCCACCGGCGGTTGCGTAGGCATGGGCCGCATCGAATCCCAACGCATGTCGCTCGAAGCCCTCGCCGGACAGGCCCGCATACGTCGGCGTGGTCACGTAAAGATCGTCACCCGGCGAGTCGTAGAACTTGGCCGTGTCGGAACGGTGAGCAACCGTGGCATGGGCCAACACCGACTCGAAGTCCAAGACGTGGTTCGAGAAGCCCGGGCCGGACATTCCGCCGTAACGCGGCGTGGCGACGAAGCGATCGTCGCCGATCGAATCGAACAGATGGGCTTCGTTCCCGCCGCGGACTGTGATCGACGTGACGCTGTCCAGTTCCAAGGCAAACGTCTGTGGCGTGCCGTTGGCGTCCCGGCCAAAGATGGGGCCGGTGTGCGTGATAGTTCCCGAGCCCGGATGCAGCTCGGCCACGATGCTCCCCTTTTCCGACGGCGGTAGCATATCGTTCAGGTGAGTGATGTCGACCGTGGCCGTGTCGGAACCGCCCATGCCGTGGATGGTGACGCTCTGGCTGACCAGGCGGGCGAAATCGTATCGCACGCCGTTGACCGTGATGGCTTGCCTTTGCGTAATCGACGTCGTCCAGTAATCGCCGCTCCAGGGATCGCCGCCGTGCGTCTGCCAGCCGACTTCGAACTCGAAGGTGTCGTTGCGGTTGGTGCCGTAGACCTGCAGGCTCCTCGGGTAGTGTTCCTCGCTGACTTGCACCAGATTGGCCAGGCGGAGATCCACATCGCGGGCCGTTCCGGAGACTTCCAGATAATACTCCGTGCCGGCGTCCGTGTCCCAATCGAGCCGCGCTTGGCTCCAGGGGTAGTCGTCGATCGACGTGGCCAATTCGTTGAAATCCGAATCATAAAGCGTGATTTGCAGGTCGCCGCCCGACGCCCTCTCGAACAGCGCATCGGCGGTGAGGATCCCTTCTCGTCGGGTGCTGAAGCGATACCAACGTTCGCCGGTCGACAGATCAACGTCCTTCAATTCGACAAAATCGAGTTGTCCCAGGGAAACGGGCTCGTAGTACAGCTTGTCGATCTGCGTCTGAGGATTGAGGATGTCATGCGCCGTCACGGCATCCTCGGAAATCGAATAGAGCAACTCCCCAATTCGCACGCTTCGGAGCACGGAGGTGTCGTGTTGGATCTTCCCCAGCAACTCGATGGCGCCGCGGCGGGTACCGGTGTCCGCGTCCGTGTCGATCTTGAAAACCCACAAGTTGTTCTTGAGCCGGGAGTGGTAGAGCTGTCCCTCGGGATAGCCGGGAACCGAGATCGCCAGGACCTGATGTTCGGGGAAGTAGGCGATTGCGTGATGGTCGGAAAAGAGATTCATCCCCCCGGTGCGGCCCGTATCGAGGGTGAATCGATCAAGCAGTTCGGGATTACCCAGGTCGTCGATGTTGAACAAGGAAACCTGGGGGTCTTGAAAGAGCCCGGTATCCTCGTCGGCGTGGCGTCCGAGACCGATCAGGTAGCCGTCACCGATCGACTGCAAGTAATTCGAGAACCCGGGGATTTTCAACTCGCCCTTGACCTGCGGGTCGGTCGGGTTGCTCATGTCCAGCGCGAACAGGGGATCCACCATGCGGTAGGTGACCAGGAACGCGCGGTCCTCCATGAACCGGGTCGAGTAGATCGTTTCGCCGGGGGCAAGGTTCTCCAGCCGACCGACAATCTCCAACACGTCGCCTTCCTGCTGCAAAACATAGACGTTGTTTTGCGAAGTGCCCGCACGCTGTGTGGTGGCAATCCGCAGATAACCGTCGTATTGGTCGACGGAAAACTGGTTCAACACGTGGCCGGGAACCGTGCCCACGGCGGATAGATCGACGCTCTCGCCGGCCTGATTAAAGTCCAGCTTCAAGATCGCCGTCTCCTCCTCTCCCGACGACCAGTTGGCGCTAAGCAAGTACAAACTGTCCGTGGAAACGTAGACTTTCGAGTTGTAATCGGACGGCACACTCGTCGACGAGACAGGGCCCAGGGTATCGCTGGATGCGTCGAAGACGACTACCGAAATCAAACTGTTGCCGTCGGGAGAAAGAGGCAGATAAATGTCGGTCGCCTCGCTCAATAGGTGTGGCTCGATGGCCGCGCCGTCAGGACCTTCGCTGGAAACATGAGGTAGCGCCAGGTCCGAGACCTGCCCCTCGATCCGCGCGAGATATTGCTCTTGGGTTTCATAATCACCGAGGGGCCCCCATAAAATCGCCTCCCGGGAATCACTTCCATCGTCCGTCCCTGGGGCGATGTCGGGCCTTGGCAACAAGAAACCATGGCTAAGCACCAGATAGACCGAATCGCCAATCGCCCGCGAGTCGACATACGTGCCGTCCAACTCGGTCTCTTGCACTAGAGCGGGCGCCTCGCGGTCGGATACATCCAGCACCGTGACCACCACCCGGGGTGAAGGAAGCCAACTCGCGGAATCGAACGTCAAGGCGGGTCTTATAATGGGCAACCAAGGCATAGGCTCCCTGATGAATAACGCCTGCTGCGGATACGATAAGATGGTCAAGCGGTCGCCGCTGAGGTACATCGCAGATGGCCGATCAGCGATCCCCACGCGCGAAGCCACTCGCAGCTCTTCGCCCGCCCGCGAGTCGAAGATTACCAGTTCGTCACCCGAGAGGGTGTAAATGTACTCGCCGTCGGTCTCGACCAGATCGCCCTCATCCACGCCAGCGACCTGTACGTTCGTTTCCAGACTGACAGCAGTTCCGGACCTCAAGTAATATTCACGGTAGGTCGGCTGGCCGAACAAGTCGGCGTAGCGATCCAGTGCGTCGTCGATCAGGTATTGCTCGAGCTGCTCGGCCGAGGCGAAGCGGGCAAACCCGCCGATCTCCTGCTCGGAGACGGGGTCCGTATTCAAGATGCCGACTTCGACGTAGCGCGGTCCATCGATATCGGATGGCCCTGCCATGGTGAGCGTGCTGAGCAAGTGTCGAGACTCCAACGCCTCGCAACGTAGGCGGCGCACAGAGCGTTGCCCGAACGGGTTCAGCGGCGACATCGATTTTCCCCCAGGGCGAGGTATCAAAACGACGGATGTGACAACCCCTGCATTATACTGGAATCACCCAAAAACACAATAGTTTGCCCCCCGTGAAGCCGGAAATCCAGGGGTTTGCCTTCCCTTAGGCGGCAATTTAACGGCGGTGGCGGTCAAAGGGTGTTCCTTACAACTGGACTTTTGCGCAACCTCCCCTCTCCCTTTGGGAGAGGGGCCGGGGGTGAGGGTATAGAAAAGACACGCAAGCCCTCACTCAGACCCTCCCCCAGAGGGAGAGGGGACCAAATTGCAAAAGTCCAGTTACGACTTTGCTCGGCTTTCCCCAAAATATGCAAGTTACACCACTTGCCACCAAATCGGGTCGATGATATACTGAGTGGCTTGCCACCGAGGTGCGTAAAACCCCACCTTTCGCCGACTCTTTCCCGCGTAGAGGCTCCCGAAGACGTAGAATTCGTTGGATTGCAGGTTTTGCCGGGGGAGCCAGGCGACCTGATCCCACACCCGATTAGTATGCAACCATCGACCGTGCGCGTATGTCGCACTGCCGAAACACGAAATACCCTGCCGCGTGACTGCACAATGCCACCCGGCGCAACGACTGTTGAAGAACCATGGACCTGAACAACCTACGAAACATCGGAATTTCCGCCCACATCGACTCGGGCAAGACCACGCTTAGCGAGCGGATCCTGTTCTATGCCGGGCGAATCCATCGCATGCAGGAGGTCCGCGGCGAAGGTGGCGCCACCATGGATCACATGGATCTCGAGCGCGAACGCGGAATCACCATCACCAGCGCCGCCACGTCGGTCGATTGGGGCAAGACCATGATCAACCTGATCGATACGCCAGGACATGTCGACTTCACCGTCGAGGTCGAGCGGAGCCTGCGCGTGCTCGACGGGGCCGTCTTGGTGCTTTGTGCGGTGGGCGGGGTTCAGGCCCAGTCGTTGACCATCGATCGCCAGATGCAACGCTACCACGTGCCGCGGTTGGCCTTTATCAACAAGATGGATCGCGTCGGCGCCAATCCCCATTCCGTGACCGAGCAGTTGCGCGAGAAGCTCGGCTGCGATGCGGTGATGATGCAGTTACCCATCGGCAGCGAGGCGGACTTTGAGGGCGTAATCGATTTGGTCGCGCAAACGGCCATCTACTTCGACGGTCCCGGTGGCGAGGACGTTCGCCGCGAGCCGATCCCGGCCGCCATGGCCGACGAAGCGACCAAGGCCCGTCAGCAGATGCTCGAAGCCCTGTCGATGTACAGCGACGAGTTGATGGAGCATCTGCTTTCCGAAGAAGAAGTGCCCGAGGAGTTGGTCCACCAGGTGATTGCGGCCGCGGTCATCCAGTTGGATTTTACGCCCGTGTTTCTTGGCACGGCCTTTCGCAACAAGGGCGTCCAGCCGCTGTTGGACGCCGTGGTTCGTTACCTACCCTCGCCGCTTGAGCGGCCCGCGACGGCTTTCGTACATAGCGACGCCACGAAGAAATTCCCCCTGAAACCCGACCCGGACGAACCGGCCGTGGCCATGGCGTTCAAGATCGCCGAGGACCCGTTCGGGGCGTTGACTTTCATGCGGATCTATCAGGGTACACTGACCAAGGGCGGGACCTACTACAACCAGCGATCCGGCCGCAAGGAACGGTTCAGCCGCATCGTGCGGATGCACGCCGACCAGCGCGAGGACGTCGACGAGGCCACCGCCGGCGACATCGTGGCCGTGTTGGGGGTCGATTGTGCCAGCGGCGACACGTATGCCTCGAAGCCGGCCTACTGTACGCTGCAAAGCATTTTCGTTCCCGAGCCGGTAATCCACATGTCCATCGAGCCGCTAGCCCGCCCCGGCCCCGACCGCCTCGCCAAGGCCCTGCAACGTTTCCGCCGCGAGGACCCCACGTTCTGCGTGACCACCGACCAAGAGACGAGCGAGACGCTGATCGCCGGCATGGGTGAATTGCACCTGGAGATCTACGTGCAGCGGATCCGCCGCGAGTTTGGCGTCGACGTGGAAGTCGGCCGGCCGAAAGTCAACTACCGCGAGGCGCCTACCCAGGCGGCCAAGTTCAACGTGCGTCACCGCAAGCAGACCGGCGGTTCCGGGCAATATGCCCACGTGATCGGCTCGCTCGACGTGTTGCCCGGCGATGCGGAAGAGACGTTCCTCTTCGAGGAGAACGTCAAAGGCGGCCGGATCCCCAAGGAATATATCCCGGCCGTGGAAAAGGGTTTCCGCAAGGGCATCCTCAAGGGCCCGGTGGCCGGGTTCCCGGTGGTCGGACTGCACGTGATTCTCGACGACGGTTCGTACCACGACGTCGACAGTTCCGAGATGGCCTTCCAAACCTGTGCCTTGACGGCCATGCGCGAGACGTTTTGCAAGACCAAGCCGGCCTTGTTGGAGCCGGTCATGAAGATCGAGATCGAGTGTCCCAGCGACTTCCAGGGCACGGTGGTCGGCAACCTGACCGCCCGCCGCGGCATCATCGCCAGCACCGAAATGCTCGGCCCCATCACCCGCATCACCGGCGAAGTCCCGCTGGCCGAAACCTTCGGCTACGCGACCGACCTGCGTAGCCTGACCCAAGGCCAAGGCACCTTCACGCTAGAGTTCGCCCGCTACAAGCGTCTGCCCACGCGTCTGGCCGAAGAAGTCATCGCCGATCGCAAGAGTGCGGCCCTGGCCGGCGCGATATAGCCCGCCGAATCCAGCCTTCCTGCAAGGTATAAAGCCGCGACCGTTGGTCGCGCCCGGCAGCGTTGGAAACTCGGCGGCGTTAGAAACTCGGCCATCGTATTATGGCGCGACCAACGGTCGCGGCTTTATGGGAGTTTGAAACCCTCGATCATAGGCGTTTACGTCGGATTGCTCTTTTTTGTCGCCGCCGAAATCGATGGTAATCCAGTTGCTCATGTCCTTATTGAGGAAATCGAAAACAACGGGCGCCTTCCACACGTAGCGGCCTTGGCCGGTTCGATCGACTTCTCCGGCACGACGCGCTGCGAAGATTAGCAGATGCTCTCCACTTTCCAGGGTAACGAGGCTTCCGATTCCCGGGCCGTTGACAAAACGTCCGGCGTAGTTCGGCCAGTCTTCATGCTCGGTCTGCAGCAGGTACTTCACCTCCTTGCCTTCGGTGGCCGAGTTGCCCCATACGTTGTTCGGGTCGGGGATCAGCACCTTCTTGTACCACGCACGTTCGGGTGGGATCAGCGTATCGGAGAACGCGGCGCCGACTTTGTACGATCCGTCTCCGTAAAAGCCCACGCTATAGATGAGAACATACTTTCCCTGGATCTTCTCGATGAACGTGCCTTCGGTCAAACGCAGGTTCCATGGCAGGTCCTCCGAGCGGTAGTTTTCGGGACCGAGCAAGATGCGTCGTTCGAAGGCGGGATCAAGCGTGTGGGGGTCGAGCATCCTTCGCGCGGTGATGTAATTGCGCCTGTCGATCGTTTCGTTTACGATCAGAAACAGCGTATCCTCGTCATCACGAAGCACGTATCCGTCGTAGGCGAGTCGGCCGCCCAACTGCTGCTTGCCTACGAGGATGCGGTCGAGTCGCCATTTCTGAATCGGGCGGTTGGCGGTCCACGCCTCGCCTTCTTGGGGCACGAAATGGACAACCTCGGTCTTGTAACGACCATAATGCACCGAGCCGTAGGCGTGATAGGTCCCGTCGGTATGCCGGTAGGGCTTGAATCCCCAAATCTGCCGGACATGCCGCACCTTGCCGAAATCGAAAGAGAGCGGAAATCGCGTCAAGTCATTGCGGTCGAATGTCTTCGTGCGGTACATTCGGGCGTTATCCAAGTCGATCACCGAATGACACAAATAGAAATGATCACCCCATCTCAGCGGAAACGGGTCGGGAAATCCCGTCATCGCGCCCGGCAAGTCCTCGGCCTCACCAACCAGCGGTTCCCGCAAGGACGCGCGTGCAGAAACTTTGCCGGGCATTTGCCCGAACGTATGGCAGGAGAGCGCGATCAGAAACGTCAAGGTCAGTGCGTATTTCGATGTGGCATTTGGCATGGATGTTATCTTCCTGCAAGGTATAAAGCCGCGACCGTTGGTCGCGCCCGGTGATTGGTTACTCGAACCGCAAACTCCACCGCGGGGCTCGTACCCGTGGAGCGGCGCCATTTTGGCTCGCTTGTGGTGACGGACGAAACGCTTGCAGTTTGAGTTGGTTAGCTCCACCGCGGGGCTTGCTTCCATGGAGACGACAGGATCTCCTACGTTACTGGGGAACCCTCTTGTGCCTTTGCCCTGCTCTACGACCCCGGCGGGACCGACGTGTCAGGCCATTCGCGACACGTCGACATGGCCCTCGAAGCCACCACGGCGAAGGCTCACCGCACGAGTCTCTTTCGGGGCTCAATCACCCTACTTGTTTCCCTTGGTTTCCGGCAACACGGCTCGGATCCATTGCTGCATGGGCCGTTCGCTGGAAATCTCGATCTTAAGCGGCAGTTTCCATACCTCGCGACGGTTGCCGTTTCCCTTGACCGCGTCGGGACGGTAGCCGTGGAACACGAGCCATGGGCGGCCGTCGATTTGTACGATGTTGCCTAGCCCCGGCCCGCGAACCAGACGATCGCAATAGTTGGGCCAGGAGGCGATCTGCGATTGTAGCAGGTAGCCCACTTCTTCCGACTTGCCGTCGTTTTGCCACACGTTGTCCGGGTCGGGCAGAAGCACCTTTTGGTACGTCTTGCCTTGCGGCGGGATGAGCTGGTCACTGTAGGCCAGGCCGATCTTGTAGTTGCTCGGCCGGCCTTCGTAGAGCTTGAAGTCGCCCACGCTGTAGATCAGCACCCACTTGTCGGCCACGCGCTTGATGTTGCACCCCTCGACGATCTGCATGTAGTTCGGGTTGCGATCCTCAGACCGATAACCCTCGGGGCGAAGGATAGTTCGCGGCGGAAAGTCCGGATCGACATTGCCCGGGTCGAGCATCCGCCGGGCCAGGATATGGACGTCCGAGATCTTGTCTTCGCCCGGCCGATCCTCGCCGGGTCGGGGTACGGTTGCCGCGTAGAGCAGATAGAGCGTGCCGTCCGTATCGCGAAGCAGGTTCTGGTCGTAAGAGACCGGGTGCCGCTTGCCGCGATAGGGGACCAGCTTCTTATCGAGCTTCCACTCGGCGATCGCCTTGCCGGGCTGCCACGTTTGTCCCGGCTTGGGCACGAAATGGACCACCTCGGTGATATAGCGTCCCCAATGGATGGCCCCATAGCCGTGATACGTGCCGTCGGTGTGCCGATAGACCTTGAACCCCCAGACTTGATAGTGACGCCATGGATTGCCCACGTCGATCCGAAACTTGAACCGCTGCATCTTCTCGGCCGAGAGTTCTTTTCCCGCAAAACCATACGCTCCGCCATAGCCGAACGGAGTCGTGCCGAAAATGTACCAGTAGTCACCCTCGCGATAGACGAACGGATCGGGAAGCGACCGGTCGAGGATCGGCTGCCACGACGCCGCTTGGGCAAGGCTTGGGGAGCAGATGCTCAACAGGGAAATAACTAGTAGCAACGTTACGACACTACGCTTCATTCGACACTTTCTTGTAAACGTCACTCCGCTTCATGCCACATCGAGCGCCAATAGGCCTCGTCGGCGGCGTAGGGGTCGACCGGCGCGTCCGGCGCGAGGTCCTTCGATAAGATGCCGAAACGCTGCATCTCGCGGATGTAGTTGGGGTGGGGGCGATAGCCGGGCATGTCGAAACGTTTGATCCGGTCGACGTATCGCTTGGCGTCCTGGATGGCCGCTAGCAGCTTCTGGTAGTCGGCGTCCTCGGTCGTGGCGAAGACGGTCGCTGCTTGGCCCTCCTTCGTCCGACAGGCTCCATAGCCGCCGGCCTCGGTTGCCAACGGGGCCAGCAGTTGGAGCGATTTGGCCGGGCGGCTGAGGTTGTACAGCAGATGCCGGTTGAAGCGGAACGACGGATGGTTGCGGTGATTTCCCGGTTGCGCCAGCTCGCTCATGGCCCCTTCGCCCCAAGGGACCATGCCGCGGTTGTCGGTCGGCGAGTTGGGCAAGGCCAGACTGCCTTGGTGACAACCGGCGCAACGTCGGCCAAGGACCTCTTGGGCGGCCTGGATACTGGCCCACTTCAGATCGCGGCGCTCGATACCTCCTTGGGAATAGTCGCCCAACGAGCCGGTCCCCAACGCGGCATACGTGCCCGCGTAGACCGCCCCGCACTCGATCCACAAGCGAAGCACCTTCTTCTCGTGCGCCGAAAGCTGGGCGTCGTAGTGTTCTCCGTCGAGCATCTTTAGCAGCGGGCTGGCCGAGGAGCCCAACGTCCGCGGCGCGTAGTTGCTCTTGCGAAGGTTCCGACCGTTGGAAAACTGGCCGCTGACCGTCAGCATGTAGTAGCTGCTGGAAAACATGGGCCCCCGATCGCCGCAGAGCAGGATTCCCCCGTCCATCGGGCCGCCCTGGGCCGTGGCCTCGTAGTCGTGGCACGCCACGCAGTGTTTATCGGGAATCGGCTGGATGTCGCGCGGGAAGTCGAGCACGTCCGGCACGTCGGCCACCGCTTGGATCCGGCTGGCAGGACGCTGCAAGGCCAACAGCGTCCCTTGCGAGCGGGGCGCCTGCACGCGCTGTTCGTGACAGCCGACGCAACTCTGCTGCTCGCCCGGCTGGACGGTTAGGAAACTCTGCATCCGTTTCACGGCCATCTCGTTCTCGTCCAACGCGACGAAGAACACGGGTCGCATGGCGGGCAACTCGACATAGGCCGAACCGTCCGGCTCGACCGGGACCGTGCCGAGCACGCGCTGCAACAGGAACGTGCCGCCGTAGGTCAACGGTTCCATGCCGCTGAACATCGTGTACGGCTTGGGGAGGATCTCCAGCACCAGGAGCTTCTTGATCTCGCCCCGCTCGACGCCTTCCATGTTGCGGCCCTGATAGATGTTCTCCAGAACAATCCGTCCAGTGGCACTGCGGGCGTCGATCCGCGACGGGATCACACGCTCACGCTGTCGCGACTGCAACGGACGCGGCTCGTGAACTTCCATCGTGCCGGTGCGCCAAGCGGCGGGCAACGTGTAGATCGTGTGACGCTGGCCGTCGCCGTCCATCAACAAAATCTCGCGGTCCCCGGCCACGAGGAATAAGTTCTCGCTGAGCGGATAGGGATCGCGATAGTATCCGCCCTGGTGCAACGGGTAGACCATCTCCTGGGCGTCCGGTCCCTTGTTCGGGTCGATCCGCGCAATCACGCCGCGGTGCTCGTTCATGCCGTGGCCGGGCGACATCGACGCGACGACCTGACCCGTGCCGGGGATCGGCTTGGCGTCGATCATCACCGTGCCGGGACGCTGGTTGCCGAAGTAGATCATCTGGCCCGTGCCGTCCGGGTTCATCGTCCACAGGTGATGGTAGCCGACCTGGCTGCGATCGACGTATTCCCACCGCTGGTAGAGGATCCGCCCGTCGGGCAGGACCCAGGGTGTGTTTTCGTGTTCCGTGTTGGCCGAGATTTGGCGGATGTTGCTCCCGTCGGCGTCGCAACGGTGCAGCACGGCCACTTGCGTGAAGTAGCAGGGGACCCAGCGATTGCAGCGGCTGGAACAAAAGATGATTCCCCCATCCGGCAAGTAGGTCGGCTCGAGGTCGTCGTACTCGCCGTCGGTCAACTGCCGCAAGTTGCCGCCGTCGATGTCGATCTCGTAAAGGTGATAATAAGGCTGCCCGCCTTTGCGGTAGGAGAACAGTATCTTCTGGGCGTCGTAGTGGAGGATCGGATCGCGGACGCCGCCCGTCGGGTCGTCCAGCAGCGTCGTGACTTCGCCGGTCGTCAGGTTCAATCGGCAGAGCCGCCCGCCATCGTGGTAATACTTGCGTTCCGGTCTGAGGATGTCGCTTCCGAAGTTGGCGTACCAATGCCCGTCCCCGTCGGTCTGACGCACGGCAAAGATGATCTCCTCGACGCCAAGGCCCGCGATCTTGGCCATGACCTTCTCGCGATGGGCCGCCTGCCGGGCCGCCCGGCGCGCCGGCCAGTCGATGTCGAACTTCGGCAGCGTCCGGGCATGTTTGGCGTATTGGTCGTGGATCTCGTCGGCACCCAGGGCCCGGTTGTAGAGCCGCACGTCGTCAATCATGCCTTGGAAGTCGCGTCCGTCGTTGTGAAAGTTGAAACCCACGCGATACTCTCCGTTAAGGAGCGTATCGAACTTCCCTTCCAATTCGCTGATCGATCGGCCGTCGTAGTAGAGCCGTGCGGTCGTGCCGTCGTAGGTGGCGACGACTTGATGCCATCGGCCGGGCGTAATGCCGCCCGAGATATCGGCATTCAGATCCGGACCCCCTGACTTGTAGAACACCAGCGTGTCGGCATCGAGCAGCCAGATCCCCCGCGCGCGGCCGGGGCTCGGATTGCCGTAGCAGAAGAGCACCTTGTCGCTGACCCCCGCAGGCAGGTTGAACCACAGGCTGATCGTGCCCGGGCCAAGGCCTTGCGGCAAATCGGCGTCCGGGCCGACAATTCTGCCGTCCGGCCGGGGCAGTTCGATCGCTCCGCCGCCAACCGGGCCGGGAGTCTCAGC
>CAYYOX010000021.1:13591-20514 GCA_964473065.1 uncultured Planctomycetaceae bacterium
CTCTCAGCCGCCCGTTCGTCGAACGTCCGATGCACCACCAACCCGGTATCATCCGCCACGGCCAGCGAACCGATAGCCAAGAACAAGATCGACGCGATTCGGAAAGACAAGCGATTCATTCGATTTCCTCCGTCTGTTATCCCCTCGTTCCCACGCAGAGCATGGGAACCAGATACAGTAATCATTATAATGCGTGGGTCTTCGTTCCTCGACCCACCCTACCACAGTGCCCATGTACACCACCCTATGGATATGCCTTCATCCGCTTGCAACGATCGACGGCAAGCCATATACTGGAGGATTCCCCGGTTTCGTGTCGATGGTTATGGGACCGATGTTCGTGGCAAACGTAGATCATACGCCGGTCGATGGCGTCAGAATCGATCGGCTTCGCGCGATATAGCTTGCAGGAGACTGAAGAAATGACGATGGACAAGAGTTTGCGGGCCCGAGTGGGACTGGTGCGGTCGCGGAGCGTGTTGACCCGGGCCGAACGAATCGAACGGCTCAAAGTGGCCGACCGTTGGAAGGATGGCGACAGCCCGTTCGGTTTGGACAAGGTCCGCGTGTTCAAGCTCGCCTTGAAGAAGAAAAAGAAGAAGAAGGAAGAAGAAGGCGAAGAAGGCGAGACCGCAGAAGCCGCCAAGGACTGACGCCGAGCTTGTGCGTAACCGGCGGAGGAATCTTCCATGCGGGTTCACCTCGAGTACGGCCGGACCGGAATCGAGGTGGAACTGCCCGAGCGGGACGTCGTCAAGTGTCTCGGCTACCAGCCGGCCGAACCGCTTTCGGATCCGTCGGCCGCGGTGGCCGAGTGTCTCGCCAACCCGATCGGCACGCCGCCGCTTGCCCGTTTGGCCCAAGGCCGTCGCAGTGCGTGTATCGCCATCTGCGACATCACGCGCCCGGTCCCCAATCGGGTCATTCTGCCGCCCCTGTTGACCACGCTTCAAAACAGCGGCATCCCGCGCGATCAGATCCTGATCCTCATCGCCACCGGTCTGCACCGGCCCAATGTCGGTGACGAACTGGTCGAGATGGTCGGCCAAGAGATCATCGACAATTACCGGGTCGAGAATCATTTTGGCTGCGAGCTTTCCCAACACACTAACCTCGGCACAACGCCGCGCGGCGTGCCGGTCTGGATCGATTCGCGTTACGTCGAGGCCGGGTTGAAGATCACCACGGGCCTGATCGAGCCGCACTTCATGGCCGGCTTCTCCGGCGGGCGAAAACTGATCTGCCCCGGCCTGGCCGCGCTGGAAACGATCAAGGTCTGGCACGGGCCCGACTTCCTCGAACATCCCAACGCACGCAGTGGCTGCCTGACGGACAACCCGGTCCCCCAAGAGAACACGCGAATCGCCCGGATGGCCGGCTGCGATTTTATCGTCAATGTGGTCATCGACGCCAAGCGGCGATTGCTCAACGTCGTGGCCGGCGATATGGAAGAGGCCTTCCACGAGGGCGTCAAGTTCGTGCGACGCCCGGTCACCGATACGGTGCCCGAGCCGGTCGACATTGTGGTCACGACTTCGGCCGGCTACCCGCTGGACACGACGTTTTATCAGTCGGTCAAGGGCATGGTCGCCGCTTTGCCGATCCTCAAGCCGGGTGGCACAATCATTTTGGCCGCCCGGATGGACCAAGGGATCGGCAGCGACGATTTCCAACGTCTGTTCGACGAGAACGACACGCTGGAGAGCTTCATGCACCGCATCGTGCATACCGACTACTTCGTGATGGACCAGTGGCAGTTGGAAGAGTTGGCCAAGGTGCGGCGCCAAGCGACGGTCAGCGTCGTGACCGACGGCCTGTCGGCGGAAGTGCTAAAGCGCCTGTTCGTCGAGCCGGCCGAAAGCGTCGAGACGGCCGTCGCCGACGCCCTAGCCCAGCACGGCGCCGACGCCAAGATCGCCGTAATCCCCGAGGGCCCCTACGTCATGGCCGAAGTCGAAACGTAATCCTATAAAGCCGCGATCGTTGGTCGCGCCCGAATACTGATCCTCCGTGCGCCCGTGATTGAACGAGTTCCGCTGCTTGACAACGCCGGCCCGTTAGGCCAGATTCAGGGGTGACTGAAATCTCCCGGTCAGCTATTCGGACGAAGGAATTGCAGGACGCCGCTCGCCGACGATCCGCCAACGCATGCTGATTATTCGACGCACGTTTTGACTATACTTGGCACGGCCAAGAGATGAGGTTTTTGTAGGAGGCGAGACGAAGCGGAGCAACGTCGCCTCGATTCATAACAGCCGGAAACGGCACAATCCAGGAGGTTCCCATGAAACGTTACGGAATGGTCATCGCTGTGAAAGAAGAGAAACTCGCCGAATACAAGGAGTTGCATGCGGCCGTATGGCCCGACGTGCTGAAGATGATCAGTGTATGCAACATCAAGAACTACTCGATCTATCTTCGCAAACTACCCGACGGCGAGTACTACCTCTTCAGTTACTTCGAGTACGCCGGAGAAGACTTCGAGGCCGACATGGCCAAGATGGCCGCCGACCCCACGACCAAGAAATGGTGGGATGTCTGCATGCCGTGCCAGACCCCCTTGCCGGATCGCGGCGAAGGCGAGTGGTGGGCGGACATGGAAGAAGTGTTCCACTGGGATTGAGCGAGAATCAACTTCCGTGTTTCGTCGGGCCGCAACTCGTTTGACACGGCCACTGCGACCGTTCATACTCAAAGCCTGGGTTTCGGGGAAATGCCGCTGGGGGGTCCCGGCGGACTCAAAAGCTTTTGATCGGCTACTTGCAAAGGAGCCAACAATGATAAGCAAAACAGGACTGTTGCTTGCAGTGTCGGCATGGCTGACCCTACTCACGTCGATACACACTCCACCAGCGATGTCCACGGACGTCCTTGTTCGGCCATCAGCGATCCAACAGCTAGGGGTCGAGAAAAAGGAGCTTCCTTGCCACAGAAAAAGGGCGCGCATTACAGGTGCAAATCAATCATCCACCTACCCCGAATTACCGAGAATTCCACCTACAGGCCGGCGAGAATGAGTAGCATAGGGAGCATGGGCAAGGTAGGGTTGCGATTGCATAACGACTTCCTGGCGTTCCACCCAGCGGTACTATGTTGCTGAGCAACCGATGGTACGTCGACTCTGAGTGGACGCGTGCCACTGCTTGCCTCGAAATGGCCAACCAATTGGACAACCGCGGCACTGCTTGCGGAGCTTCCAGATCGAGAACCCCTCCGGCAAGTAGTGCCCGTCCGCCATCGTTACGCTTGAGGGGACTTCCGCAAGCAAGGGGCACACGTTCAATCACGGGCACGCGGCGGCTTGGACGTGATCCAATAGAGAAGAAGGTAGCCCGTCCACTTGTCGTTCTCGTCGAACACGATGGCAGGATCTACTCCACAGAATCGCCCGAGCCACTGCAGCTACCGCGCCCTCCTACGATCCCAGCTTGCCCACATTGCCCCCTTTTGCCGTTGTAGTATCGCTCTCTTTCGTTAGGATGTACACTTACGCATATCTGTGTTGACGCTGCTAGCGCCGCAGGAGAGTTTTTGCGGGCGAGAAACCGTAGTGTGTCTTGGCGTCGGCTGGCGATAGACTAGAATGGGGAGAGTGAGCGTTGTCCTAGGCCGATTTGTCACGACAGGTTCAGCCTCGTTTCTGCGAGAAGCATCTCTAGCAGGTTCGCCCAATGAACACGCAAGAATCATACTTGGCTCGGATCATGCTCAAGAACCGCGTCTTCCAGAGCGATGGGCAGGCATATGAAGACCTGTTCACGCAGATCATGGGATACGCGTATCGAGATTTCGTTCAAGTGAAGCCCCAGGGCTCAATTGGCGATCGCAAGAACGATGGCTACATCCCGAACATCGGCCATTACTTTCAAGTCTACGCTCCGGAGAAGCCAAGCGATTCGGTGAGCAAGGCCGTGAACAAGGTGCGGGAAGACTTTGATGGTCTCCGAGAATACTGGGACGACAAGCAACCGATCCACGCATTTAGTTTCGTGTTCAATGACAAGTACAAGGGGACTTTCCCGGGAATCGAAGCGGTGCTCCTGGAGTTGAAGTCGAAACATGGTCTGCGTGAATGTGGTTGCTTTCTCGCCAAACACCTGGAAGACACGTTGTTTTTGCTTACCGATGACCAGATATTCACCGTCACTGGGAACATTCCTGATCCAGCCAAGATCAAGGACATCGACTACTCGGTTTTTGGGGAGGTGATTAAGGCAATCCTCGCTGCAAGCAAGACAATCGATGCAACGACCGTCTACGAGGTGCCGGACTTTGAGCAGAAGCTTCAATTCAACGGACTGAGTCAGCATTCCGCATCCATGTTACGTGTGGCGAGTTATCAGTCCGGGCATCTGGAACACTACTTCTCTCGAAACAGTACGTTTGCAAGACAGGACCTCCGCGATGCGATGAACCGGCTCTACTCGGCTGCGCGTACTCAAGACCATTTGGACAACCTGGACAACGAGACTCGCGGCGACGTGATCTTCTTCCAGATCCTCAGGGAAATCACGCCTTCGGATTCTCGCCTCGCCCAGGACGCAGCCCTTGTGGTAATGGCCTATTTCTTTGAATCGTGCGATATCTTTGAAGATCCATCTTAGTGGGCGAGACCCCCTGCCATGTTACTGCCGGACAAACACATCCGATTGTGCGAATCGATTCTGGGGCTGAGCGCGTTCACACTGAACGTGCTAGACACGCCCAAGAGCCTCGACGCACTCTGGATTGAACTCCAGCGAGCACAAGAAGACAAGAGTTTTCCGGCGTGTCACGGCATCGACAATCTTGCCGTGTCTACCAGTTTCCTGTTTTCCATAGGCGCCATTAGGGATCTTGGCGATGGGACGGTGGCACGATGCGACTGATTAGTCTTACAGCCAACAAGGAATCGTTTCATTCCGTCCATTTTAAGGGGGTGGGGCCGTCGCTTATTGTCGCCTCGCAGAAGGACACGACGGCAAGGCACACAGACCGGACATACAATGGCGTCGGGAAGTCCCTGTTGGTGGCACTGATTGACTTTTGCTCGGGTTCAAACAGGAACCTCGAGTTTCAGGAGAAACTGCCAGATTGGCAGTTCGTTTTAGAGTTCGAACATGGTGGCCAGAAGTATCGCGCATCGCGTTCAACGGGCGAACAGGACACTGTAAACTTCAACGGTGACGAACTGAAGCTGAAAGAGTATCGCGAAGCGATTGAACCGCTCATGTTCTCGTTGCCCCAAGCGACTTCAGGTCTCACGCTTCGTTCTCTCCTGCCAAGTTTCCTTCGTCCTCGCAAGGAGAGTTATGTCACGTTTGACCGAACGACCAAAAGCAGCACGCCGTACCAGATACTGCTGCAAAAGGTATTCTTGCTTGGACTTGACGTCACACTCGTAGTGAAGAAGTTCGAGCTTCGTGAGGAGCAAAGGAGGATCAAGAATCTGCGCCAGAACCTCAAGAAGGATGACGTTTTTGTGGAGTTCTTCACGAGCAACAAGGACCCCGACATCGAATTGCTGGATCTGGAGGGAAAGATCCAACGCCTTCGCGAGAACCTGCAAGGCTTCACAATCGCGGAAGACTACCATGCCCGCCAGCGTGAAGCCGATGAGGCCGCGAGGCAAGTTCAATCGCTCCGAAACGAGCAAGTTGTCGTCAGGAATGCGATTGCGAATATCAACACGAGCCTGCAAGTCACTCCAGATGTTAGGCCTGAGATGTTGTTTCGTGCTTATGAAGAGGCAAGACTCGCGTTGCCGGAAAGGGTGACACATACGGTGGAAGAGGTCGCGGCGTTTCACGAGAGGCTTCTCTCTAACCGCATCAGACGTCTGACCTCGGAGAAGAACCGACTTGAAGAGGAGTTGGAATCGCTGGAACGGCAGGTCAGGGCGGCGAACCATGAGGTTGATGCTTTGCGGCGATTCTTGGGAACACACGGAGCCCTGGATGAGTTTGTCGCGATGTCCGAGTCGTTGAATGAGCTTGAGGCGAAGGCGCAAAAATTGCGCGACTACAAGGCGTTACTGGAGACCTACAGCAACAAGGCACAGGAGTTTAAGGCTAAGTTGAGCAACGAGACGATTAGGGCCAGCAGGTACTTGAAGGACGCGAAACCACTCCTGGACAGCAATATTGAGCGTTTCCGAGAGTTCTCGGGGCGGTTCTACGGTGAGAGACCGGGAGGGTTGACCGTAGCGAACAATGAAGGCGAGAACCAGATACGTTTTGACATCGACGCGCACATCGAAGATGATGCGGCGGACGGAATCAACGAAGTCAAGATATTCTGTTTTGATATGACCCTCTTGACGCAACGGCATAATCACCACGTTGACTTTCTCGTGCATGACAGCCGCCTCTTTGGCGACATTGATCCGCGGCAACGAGCCACGCTTTTCAAGCTTGCGCAGGAGATAACGACAAAGCGGAATCTACAGTATATCGCTACTGTCAATCAGGATCAGATTGACGCAATGCGCAAGCAGTTCACGGATGATGAGTTCAAGCAGTGCATTGAGGATGCCGAAGTCTTGAGGCTCACTGATGAGAGTGCCGAAGCAAAGCTGCTTGGAATACAGGTGGACATGCAATACTGATTGATGAGTAGGTGACAATCTCCCCGGTAGCTCCGAGGGTTCGGCGCCCAAAGCACACAGGAATGGCTGGCTTCAGCCAGTCGGCCTAACTGTTTCGACGCGTCAGAGGGCGGAGAGTCACGTTGGCAAATCGGTTCCGTCCCCAAGTGACGCTTGAGGGAGTGGTTTCCGAAATCCATACAGGGCCTGTGAATTGCTTGACAACACCGATTCGACCGGTCACACTTAAAGTCTGAGTTTCGGGGAAATGCTGCCGGGGGGTCCTGGTGGGATCGAAAACATTGGATCGGCTACTTACGAAGGAGTTCCCCTGCGATTGACAGGAAAATTGATTCTC
>CAYYOX010000021.1:20524-24757 GCA_964473065.1 uncultured Planctomycetaceae bacterium
GAGCCAGTCCCCTTTTTCCACTCCACAAAAACCGACTTTATAGTTCTGCTGGCGTCGGGCCGCAATTCGTTTGACACGGTCACTCCAGTCGCTTAGACTCAAGAGTGCAACTATTGGAGAAGACATCGCCGGGAAGGCCCGGCGGGCTCGAAAATGTTAGATCGGATACTTACGAAGGAGTTCCCATGCGACTTACAGGACAATTGATTCTCGGCTTCTGCCTACTTGGCGCGACCGCATTGCTTGCTGCGGAGTCGGCCCCGGACGCCGCTTCGGACGCGCTGTCTTTTGACTACTTCAGAAACAACTGGAACGTTGTCGGACTCAAGGACTATATCCACGGCGGCCGGATCGCGCCCGATAATGAGTTGCTTCTGTCGGGACGGATGCCGATCCAAATCCGACTAGGTAAAAATCGCGTTGCGCTGAGCCGAGAGCAAGGCAAGCGCGCGATGGAAGGCTGGATGCCGATCATCCTGGTCGAGGCGGTCCGCGGGCAGATTCGCTACGAGATCACCTATTGGGCTACACCCCTGCCCGACGTGAAGGATTGGCGCAAGGCTTTCGACTGGCCGACCGAGGGCGAAAACTTTCTCTGCTGGATTCGCGTCGAGGCGACCAACATCTCTGACACTACGGCCGAGGCCTTTGCAGAATTGAAACCGGCAGCGGTCTCCTCCTGGCCGAAAGGGATAATGCAACCCGCCGACCCGGCCCGCGACCCGGCCAAGACGCGCGCCTTTAAGTGGTCGTGGCGTCTGGAGCCTGGCGCGACCGCGCACGACGTGGCTCGCTACACGTTCTTTCCCTCCGACACCCCGAAGGCCTATGACCGAGAAGACGCAGACGTGTGGCTCGAGCGCACGCGCAATTACTGGAAAGACCTCCTCACCGAAAAGACCGCCCACATCGAAGTACCTTGCCGCAAAGCGAGCGAGGCATTGTTGGCCTCACATGTCTGCCAACTCATCGCCAACGACCGCGGCGACCTGCGAGGCGGCGAAGGCTTCTACGACGAGTTCTGGATCCGCGACGGCGCCTACCAGTTGATGGAGCTTGAAGAGGCCGGCCAATACGACGCGGCCCGCAAGGCCGTCAGGCGCTACCTCGATCGTCAACGGCCCGACGGACGCTTCGAATCACAGGCGGGACAATTCGACGCCAACGGCCAGGCGGTTTGGGTCTTGTGGCAATACCATAAGATCACAGGCGACCGCGCCTGGCTCGAAGAGGCCTACCCGTATATGCGTCGTGCGGTCGATTGGACGATGCAAGCCCGCCGCCAGGCGCCGGCCGATTCGCCCTATGCCGGCCTGCTGCCCAACGCCGTCGCCGACGGCGAATTCCTCTGGGACGGCAAGCATCATATCCTGGGTTACGATTTCTGGAACCTGCGCGGAGTGCTATGCACGGCCGACGCGGCCCGTATCCTCGGCAAGACCGACGAGGCCATGGAACTGCTCAAAGAAGCCACGCTCTACCGCGAAGCGATCGACGCGGCCTGGAAGAAAACAGGATTAGGCCACTTCCCGCCGAGTTGGGAAAAGGTCGGTACGCACTGGGGCAACACCGAAACACTCTGGCCCACCGAGATTTTCGGGCGCGGCGACCCGCGCGTGGCCGCCTCGATCGAACACGTGCGCCAAGATTTCGGCGGCGGCTTTATCGAGGGAACGATTCAATGGCGCGGCCAGCCCGACGTCATTCATCCCTACATGGGCGCCTACACCACGATGGCCGACCTGACGCTGGGCAACGACGAACAAGTCGTCAAGGATTTCTACTGGTACCTGCTCCACTCGACCGCGGCACACACTTTCCCCGAAGGTATCTATTACAAGCGGCGATATGCCTGGAGCGAGACGATCCCCCACGTGACCGGGGCGTGCAACTACGCGCTCATGCTGCGTCACATGTTGGTTCACGAGGAAGGCGACGAACTGCATCTGCTCAAGGCCGTGCCCGATTGGTGGCTCGCCGACGGCGAAGAGATTCACATCGAACGTCTGCCCACGCACTTCGGCGAAATGGCACTGACAGTGCGCGGCACTGCAAAAGGCGTTAAGGTGAAACTTAAGCACCCCAAACGGCAAACACCAAATAAGATCGTCCTGCATTTGCCCAAGTCGCGCCCGCTCGTCGGCAAACTACGCGGCGTCGAAGTCGCCACGCGACCCAACCAGAATAAACGCTGGGACTTCCCGACAGTCGTCTCGCTCTATGAGCAATCCGACCCGCCCTTCATCATCGCCCCGGTGGACGTGCCGAGCCTTACCACCGGAAAGCCCGCAACCGCCTCGACGAGCCTCTCCGTCAATCGCCCCGAGTTGGCCAACGATGGCCGCAGCGCGGACACCAACAGTTTTTGGTCAACGGATGTCGATCGCCAGAACGACCCTTCGCCGTGGTGGCGGGTCGATTTGGAAGAGCCGAAGACCGTAGGCCGCGTCGTCGTGGTCGGCTACTATGGCGACTCGCGCTATTACGGCTTTACGGTCGAGACCTCGCTGGACGCAGCGACCTGGGAAATGGCAGCCGACCGGCGCGATAACCTGCAACCATCGACCGCCGAGGGCTACTCATGCGTTTTCGAGCCGCGCAAGGTTCGCTACATCCGCGTGACGCAAACCCAATGCTCGGCCAACACGGGTCGCCATCTGGTCGAATTGATGGCGTACGAAGAATAGTGATATAGCGATTCTCTTGGCAGCTTACACCCTTAGAACTTGTAAAGGAATTACTTCCGGAATTCGTTTAGCCGCCCCCGGTCCGTTTTGAACGCCTATCTCCACGCAGCATCCCATGTTAGCACCAGCAGCGACACGGCCTGACGCGGCAATGTCAGGCGAATGGCGGCCGTGCCATTCTTGATAGGCACGGGTTGCGGCGCACGCAGCGGCTCCAGTTGCCCCGACTTCTCCAGGCTCGCGTATTGCGCTTTGGTCGGTTGTTGCGGCGATCCCATTCGCTTCCACGCGGTGAAGGCGTTGCTGTGCTTCGCGTCGACGCGGAAATGTTGCAGACGGGCTTTCTTTACATACCGCGGCAGGCCGTCGAGGACAACCTCGGCCTGTGCGGGCGAGCCCGGCAAATCGTCGTCATGGTAGTGCCACGCAAGGACGCACAGCCGGTCCCCGTCGAGGCTTGCCAGGGCCGAGACGTCGGGTTTGCCGCGGACACCCTCGGCGAGCATTGCGTCGAGCGGTATGGCGCCGTCGCTTTCCACGGTTAGTCGGCGGCCGCTCATTTTGCCGAACATCCGAAAAACGTTCAGCACGGGCTTGTCGAGCCCGTTGGTGGCCAGCGAACGGAAACCGGCGAAGTACGGCTGGTTCTCGAACTCGAAGGCCCAGGTCAGCGCGCCTTCGAAGTTCACGCCATGCCTGGCCGCCAGATCGTGCTTGCGTGCGAAGCTGGCGGCCGTGTAGCTGGAGTACATCGTGCCGTTGCGGTAGGCAAGCTGCGGTCCCTGGCAGGCGGCACAGCCCTCGGGATCCGACTCGCCGATGACGATGGGCGTGTTCTTCAACTCGGGATACGACACGATGAGCCGGAAGCCCGCATCGATCGTGCGCAGTTGATCGGCGATACCCATCCGCACTCGGTTGTCTACAAAGCGCGGATTTCCCTTGGCGTGGAAGGCGACAAAGTCCAGCGGCGTGCCTTTCTTGCCGGTGGCGTAGTTGGTTCCGCGCAGGCAGTGCTCCAGAAAATCCCGCATGAACTGTCCTCCGCTGCCGGCTGCGTCGGGGCCGCCAACCCGTGCCGTGGGCAGCGCACGGCGCACCGCGTCGATCGCGTAGTCATGCAGTTCGTGGAACTGCTCGGGCGTACCGCGCCAGTAGCCGATGTTCGGCTCGTTCCAAGTTTCCCAATACCACGACTCGACCTCTTCGCGACCATACCGATCGACACAGTGCCGCACCCACTGATAGACCAACTCGGCCCACTTCCGGTAATCCGTCGGCGGATAGGCCCAGCCTGTATAGATCTCGTCGTAGTGCGCCCCCGGATGCCAACGGTGTCGATAAGGCTCGGGCTTGATCGAGAGTTCCTTGGGCATGAAACCGATCTGGGCATAAGGCTTCAGTCCCCGCTCGAGATAGGCGTCGAAGATGCCGTCGATGATCGTCCAGTTATAGACTGGCTTGCCTTGGTCGTCCTCGCCGTAGATGCCCGTAGATCCCCACTTCAGCGCCGGCGTGCCGTCGCCGGAGTTCAGCAGATTATGAG
>CAYYOX010000022.1:0-24360 GCA_964473065.1 uncultured Planctomycetaceae bacterium
CGCCGTCTTGAGGAACCGTCGCCGCGTAAGATGTGTTGTCTTTACGTTTGTCATGTCGTTCCTTTCATCAGGTACTACGATCGGATTGTTTTCGTTCATACCGAAGCCCACGGCTGGCGTGCCGCTCGGCTTCGCATCCGGTTGGCTTCCTCGTCGCCGACGAATGTTTCGGTGACCGGATCCAAGGTTAGCTTGCGGCCAAGTCTCCAGGCGATGGCCGCCGCGAAGTTGGTAATGTGCGATTTACGCATGATATCCTCGTTGGCTGCCGTGCGACCTCGCGACTTCACACAGTTGAAGAAATCGCGAACATGGGTCTCGGTTGCTGTCCCCACGAGGGTCGGAGCCGGAAGCTCGGCCCTGAGTGAATCGATCGAAACGGCCATTCGCCCCGTGTCGCCCGTCTCAACCCAGCCCTCGTCTCCTTCAAAACGGACCGGGCAAGTTCCCAGGCCGAGCCACCCGGAGGCACGCGCTATCATTGTCACCCCGTTGGCGTAACGGCAGGCGATCCTGTTATTGCTCTGCTCGCCGATCCGTTCGAACTCGATCGGCGTTGTATTGTCAGCGTCATTGGCCGCCTGGCAGAGGTCCAGCGTATGGGCGCCCCAGTCCAGAATTTGGGCCCCGCAGTTGAAGTCGTAGTAGCCGTACCATGCGCCGTCGACGTAAGCCTTGTTGTAGGGCCGCCACGGCGCCGGGCCGAGCCACATGTCCCAGTCGACGACCTCGCGATCGGGCTCCGGCTGGGCGGGCAACCACTTGTGACTTTCGGTCAGTGCGTTGATAGACGCATGAACTGTCTGCAAGTTGCCAAGCTTCCCGGACTTGGCCAACTCGATCGCATGGATGAAATTCGAGATGCTGCGTCGTTGCGTTCCGGCCTGGAACACGCGACCCGTGCGCCCGAACGTATCGGCCAAGCGCTGGGACAACTCGAACGTCATGGCACACGGTTTTTCGACGTAAACGTCCTTGCCGGCCTCGGCCGCCAGCATCGCGGCGTGCGCGTGCCAGCGGTCGCCGGTGGTGATCAGAACGGCGTCGACGTCGTCGCGATCGAGCAACTCGCGGAAGTCGCGATACGTGTCGCACTTGTCGTCGCCGTTCTGTTGGTCGGCCATCGCCTTGACGGCCATTCGCCGGTCGGCCCGAACGTCGGCGTTCGCCACGAACCGCACGTCGGGCAGCGGCAACATGGTACTGAGGACATCTCGGCCACGGCGCCCGACGCCGATCCCGCCCAGGATAATCCGTTCGCTGGGCGCGACGATGCCGCCGCGACCCAGTGCGCTACCGGGAATGACCAGCGGGGCCATGGCCACGACACTTACCCCAGCCGTGGTCTTGAGGAACCGTCGCCGCGTAAGGGCCGATATTGTTGTGTTTGTCATGGTCTTCCTTTCGGTTTGGAGTTAACCTCACCCAACATGCGATGTAGAGTTCTTCGGCCACTGGCTCACTGCCGCGAATTACCGTCTTTCCCGCCTCCCCGAAGACACCTTATGGTACCATCCTGCATGGTCAGGTACAATCGGCCCCCCGCGGCGATCAGTCCGTCCCATGCGGGCAGTCCGTCGAGTTTGATTTCGGAGAGTTTCTTACCGTCGTCTGCCGAGACGGCCCACAGCAATGTGCCCTGCTTTCCTTGCAATGCCTCGCGCTGCGCCCGGAGCGACTGCGCTGCGGCGGGCGTGTAAGGATGCGGGGCGTTCCCGGGCGCCACACCGAACAGGTCGGGTGGCCCGGCAACGAAAAGGATCTTGTCGCTTAGCACCATACCCCGGGCCAGCAGTTCGATCTTACTCTGCCACCGCGATGGCAGGTCCGGTTTCTTCTGGTCCCAGGGCAATCGACTTGGCTTCGGCGGAGGAAGCAGATCGACGGCATAAAGAAGATACTTCGTTTTACCCAGCCCCACGTGACTGCCAATGTGATCGTACTGGTTCCAGCGGCCAAACCCGTAAATCTTCTTCTCGTCTTTCACCATCAGGCGTCCTGAATGACGTCTTTCCCCCGAAGCAAACCACCCGGTGTAATTTCCCGACATTCTTGTACCGAACTGCCAATAGGTCCTGTGCCACCAGGTATCATCGAGAAATCCTGCCGAGCTGAACAGGTGCGACACATTCTCCGGCTGGACAACGCCCTGCTTATTAAGCCGTATTTGCCGCATGAAAATACTGGTCCCGTCACTGGAGAGGATGTCGGGAAAAGACGTTTTGGCAACCCGCTGCTCGACGAGCTTCTTGCCCGTCAAGGCATCCAGCGCGTAGAAGAACAATCCGTCCATGTGCGTCGTCCGGCCGGCCACGGCGTAGACCACATCGTCCTGAACAAGAACGCTGCCATGCACGGGCCACACCGACTCGACTTTCCCGTACGCCACGATCCGACGGTCCATGGGCGCCGCGCGGTAGCGCCAGGCCAGTACGCCGTCAGCAGCACGCAGGCAATAGACCCAACCATCCGCAGAGCCGAATATCACCATGCCCTTGTGAATCGTGGGCGGTGAATCAACGGTGCCACCTGCCGTAAAGCTCCAAATCGGCTCACCGGTATCCGCATCGATAGCATGGACTTGATGACTGTCGGGCGCTGCCGTTACCAGCAGGCCGTCAGCAACAACCGGAGCGGTCAGGCGTCCGGTGAGCTTTGTCTTCCACGCTTGCTGAAGTTCCGCACCGACTTTCGTCTTGGCAACTCCACTGCGTGCCGGATTCCCCCGGTAGGTAGCCCAGGAATCGGAGGGCTCGGGGCTGAGACCGGAAACCTCCGAGGCGATCGAACCGAAGGCCGGCCCTTTCTCGAATCTCACCGCCCCGGAAATGTCTTCCTTCGGATTTGGATTGGCAGATAAAGCTTTGAAGCTGTTGAGTTTTGATTCCACGCTGCATGCACAGGAATCGTGCGGCGCATAGAGCAGTCCGTTGCAGGGCATCTGTCCGTATTGGCACGAACCTCGCACGAAACTGCTCGTCGTCTGAACGCCCGTGGCAAGGTCATAAAACTCGGTCCACCACTGGCACAACACGAGATATTTCTCGGTCGCCTTGTTGCGGTAACATCGCCAGTGCGTTCCCGGATCCCTGATAGGTGACTTTTGCTTCGGCCGGTTCTTGACCTTCCCGGTTGTCAGATCGACCCCGACACCCAAGCCCGGTTTATGGGACCTGATATACGCCGTATCGTTCATCACAAAAACATCTGCCGGCGCAGTGAAATTCTCTACTGAAGTAACACTCCACAACCTCTTGCCCGTTGCGGCATCATACGCGATGGCTTCACCACTGCGTGACTGTCCGGTATGCGGATACATATGCCAGCCCACCGACCGGCCCTGGTCGTCTTTCTCCCGTTTCGTCGCACGTACCTCACGGTCCGCACAGATAACCACGTCATTAACAGCAACCAGCGTGGGGGCCGACGAACCGGGCGAATCAAGATTAACCGGCCGTGCCGAACGCCAGAGTTCATTTCCCGTGCCGGCATCTAGTGCAACAAGTGCCTTCTCGTTCTGAATGAAGACGCGTTTTCCCGATACGGCCATGGCCGTGGGCATAATCTCCTGCGTATCGGCGTCATCCTTCTTCCAGAGCAGCCTTCCGGTTTCCGCATCCACGGCAACAAGATGTTTCAACGGGGCCTTCTCCCGCCAGATGTGCCAATGCCGCTCTCCGGCCGGCGCCCTTTCTCCCGTATCTACCGGATCCATTGGCTTTTGGTCGCCGACGACAACAAACAGGGTCCCCTGGCAGAAGACGAGTTCCATCGCATTGGCCGTCTGCTCGCACTGCCGGATCGTTTCCCCTGTCGTAGCGTCCAGGACACTGACGGGCTTGCCGTAGCCGAGCGTCACGTAGACGCGATCGCCGTCGGCAACCAGTCGCCGGGCCAGCGCGGTCGGTCCGGTCCGGAACTGGCGAAAGTGCCCTTCCCAGGGGTCGATCGCTCGTTTCCAAAGCAGCACCCCGCTGAACGCGTCCCGCGCCACAAGCCGCCACTCGGGCTCGAAGGCGACCGACGCGGCCGGCGCCTCATCGATGATGTAGAAAACTCGCCCCCTGGCGGAGACCATCGCGCTGAGACTGCTGAGATGATCATGGCTTCTGGCCCATCTCGGCCCGGAGATCCATTGGTAACGCTTGGGCGGCCCCACGACGGTGTCCTTTGCCACCGCGTTGTTGTCAGCCCCGTGCAGAAAATGGGTCCACTCGTCGATTTCCTTTGGCCACGGCTTGACGATCTTCTCGCCGCCGACCCATGCCACGCCCAGCGGCGCCAGCACGCGCATGACCTCTTCCATCGTCACGCCACCCAGTTCGTCGGCCACGATCAAGTTGACCAGATTGTCGACGTACGGCAGATGCCGGCCGTCGAACGTGTCGGCCGACACGGGTCCGTAGAGCCCCAACGACCGGACATGTTCCCGCGCCGCGGCCACTTGCTCGGGGTCCGTGTCCAGTCCGTGCACCAAGTAGCTGTCGTTGGCGTGCAACGCTGCGGTCAGTTTGCCGTCGCCGCAACCTACGTGAACGACCAGTCCACCCCGGATGCCGCTTTCGTCGAGGATCGTCTGTGCCGACGACGATGGCACGCACAGCATCGAAGCGAGAATTGACAACGCGGCGAGCAAGTATCTCCGGTACGGAATCCGATTCATATTATCCTCCGATATGATAGGTACGGCTGGGGATTCACTCTGACTTCGTCACATAAGCATAGAACGCATCGAGTGACCTCCGCTCTGCGTCGATGAATTTGGCCGACAGACGATGGGAACCTTTCGGCAATTTCACTCGGAAGGTTATGCCTTTGGCCTGATCATCCACCGGTTCCGTGAAACTTCGATCGCCGATGGAGAGGCTGGCCTCTACCGCGGGAAATCCCATGCCGGGTGTCGTGCGGAAAGCAGGACGGCCATAGACTTTGGCGCCCGGGGGGATGTTTGCATGGATGGCGGCGCCCAGTTCCTTGGGCCAGCGGCGCAGTTCAATCGTGTATTCGCCTTCGGTGACGACGTTGACCGGCCAAAACGCCTGGCGGCGTTTGCTCTCGGGCGGATCGATCTTGCCCGTGATGCGGCGGATTCCATCCTGAAACCAGAACATGTGCCTGCCGATGCAATCGTGATAATTCAGCGCCACATGGCTGGCCTGTGGATGGCCCAGCGGAATCTCCGCGACATCGGTTAGCGTGGGTTCGATCTCCGCCCACAAGGCATCGTAGTACGAACTCAGCCGCCGGACGACCTCGGGGTGCTCGGCATGGACATTCTTCTTCTGCCCCGGATCGGCGTCGATGTCGTAGAGTTCCCTGCCGCCGACCAGCCGCCAGCGTTCGCTCAGCACCGCGGTCGTTACCCACTTTTTTGGTGGTCCGCCGTACTGCGAGTCAGTCATGATGATCCGGTCGGGCCACCCCTGGTGATCTCCCTTCTCCAACAACGGACACAACGAAACGCCGTCGAACTCCACGCCGTCGGGCTGTGCAATGCCGCAAAGATCAAGCAGCGTGGGCGCGATGTCAATGTGGGCCGTCAAGGTCTGAATCCGCCGCTGCTCGGCAAGCCCACCATCGGGCCAGTACAAGAACAACGGAACGCGATGGCCGCCATCGTAGGCGCTCCCCTTGTTGCCGCGCATGCCTGCGTTGAATACCGTGTGCCCCGCCGCGGTGCCGTTATCCGTGGCGAAAATGAAGATGGTGTTTCCTTCAATTCCCTTTTCCTCGAGGAACTCGCGAAGTTTGCCCACATTCTCGTCGATGTTCGCAATCATTCCATAGAAATTCGCAACACCTCGCGTTTTGCCTTCGGCATAAGGCTTCGAATAAGCGGGATCGCAGATATACGGGCCATGCGGCGCATTGGTAGTCAAGTAGACGAAGAACGGCTTGTCCTGCTTGGCGGAACGGTCGATGAACCGGGTGGCCGCGTCGAAGAAGACGTCGGTGCAGTAGCCTTCCACTTTCGTCGGCACGCCGTTGTGATAGTAGGTGTCGTCGACGTAGCAGTTGTCCCAGTAGTCGTTGAGGACCCCAATCGCACCGCTATAGTGGCGAAGGACCTCGTCGAACCCGCGAGACTCCGGTCCGTAGGGATAGGTGTCGCCCAGGTGCCATTTGCCGAACATCCCGGTCGCGTAGCCGGCGTCCTGGAACAAGTTGCTCAGCATCACTTCGTTGGTGCGGACGAACCAGTGCGGCTCGAGCGCATTATGAACACCGGTCCGGTCGGCGTATCGCCCGGTCATCAGTGCGGCACGCGTCGGGATACAGTAAGGCGACACGTGGTAGTCGTCCAGACGAATGCTCTGCGACGCAAGCCTGTCCAGATTGGGTGTCTTGATCCACGGGTTGCCGTGGCACGACAGATCACCGTAGCCCTGGTCATCCGTCATGATCAGAACGACGTTGGGCCGGCTGCGGTCGGTCTCTTCGGCGGCGGCGTGTGCCTGGCAAGTGATTAGTGCGATGATCGTTGCCAGGGACCGTACGAGCGTGTGTCTTGTCATCAATTCATCTCCATGTCATAGTTCTCGCCGGGTTTCGGGCTGTAGGGTGGGTCGAGGAACGAAGACCCACGCGAAACTATCCGATGGCGAATTTCTAACTAACTTCATGTATTTTCCCTTGTCGAACCTGTAAGTGTTTAGCCACATGATCTGGCTTCATGGCAACCGCATACCGTTTCCTCCATCGGGGATCAAGGTAGAACGACCTAAAGGGATTACTTTTCGGAGCAGATTTCAAAACAGGGCGTGCCCTGGACGCTCAGGAAGTGTTGGCCGTGAGTTGCTCCACCACCCGAATCCAGAATACCGACGCAGGGTGGAACCGCTGTGCAAAGAGTATCTAAATGATTTCTACTCTTTATTTGACTGTCACTTTGATTATTTTCGATTGGCTCCGCCTTGTTTCTTGCTTTGGCATCCGGTCCTCCGGACAGGTGTATTCGTCCTGGGAATACTCCGGTCGGACTCGGGGCGCACTCTCGCATTTAGGTGGAGCCCCCCAGAGGGTGAACGATGCGGCCGGTGGGTCCTCAATCTCTCGACAGTCCTCGTCGCTCCGATATAATCCCCACAAGTCAACCCAGGCAATGAGCATTTGAAGTTCTTCGGGCTTAATGAATTTGCCGCAACGCTTCTCGTCCATGACTTCAGCAATCAAAAGGCTTTTTGGTGAGAGACAACTTAATGGCGGCATAGTGTCATAACGCGTTTTCGCAACCGGAGGGACCGCCAGATATCCCGTGGAAGTCCACCCGGTCCAGATGACGGGCTGCCAATTCTTCCCTATCATCAAGGTCACATACGGTTCAGGGAAAATCCCTCCGTTCCATGCTGGATGGCGAGCCGGCCTCAAAGTCAAATCCAATGTCTTCGCGGCTTCACCTTCTCCTTGGTGGCATTGTCCGCAAGCGCGATCGAAGACGGGCTGGATGTCCTTTATATAAGATAAGGAACGGACTCCCCACGGCGGGGGTTCAATCTGATCCGGACTATGTTTCGGTTTCATCATTTGTGGAGCCGGCGTCTTGTTTTTAGATTCATGGCACCCGACACAGCCACGGTATTCGCCAGGTCGAACCGAGACCCACGAGCGCATGGTGTGGATACAACGGCGGTATTGATCCAGCACCTGGAAATACAGCATCCGACACGGAGGCGCCGTGAAGTGGACCGAACCGTCGGGGCGAATGGGCACGGTGCCAATCACCTGTTTGACGGATAAGGCTCCGGCCAGACCCGTTGCCGGGCCGGAAACCATGGCCCCGGAGCCATTGGGGCCCCATGCCACGTTGGGGCCCGGAGCGCCAAACGGTTTGCCGCCGGAATGTACGATACCCGTCGAATAGTTTTTCGGCATGTTTTCAACAATCCGCAGGAACTTGCCCTGTTGTCTCACTTCAATCGGCACATCGGCGAAAATATCACTTGAGAAGAATACGCCAGGACGCACCGTGGGTTGATCTGCTTCGGAACCCGGGAAATCAGCCAGATTGGGTAATGCGAAGGGAGGTTTCCTGGGTCGGACGGGTTGAGCGTAGAGGATGCTTTGGCTGCCTTGGTAAATCAATTCGCGATTCCCGTGGATGTCCATAAGGAAAAGTTTTTGGTTCCAGTCCGGTTCATTGCCGAGAAGTTCTCTCCATCCGCGTCCCGCCGAGACCAGAAACAATTCATCGCTCAGAGGGTAAGGAGAGTGGTAGGTGGCGTATTGACCGGAAGTATGATAAGACGATGTTGCTCCGGGGGAAGGCGTGGGGCCTTCTCCCGCTTCCGGCCATGGTAATTCCTGCGTCACTTTCCAAATGCCGTCGGGATAATTATTTCCTTCCTTCGGGTCGACGATGCCGATGCATCCCGCTGATATCTCGGGATGTGAAGTCCCTGTGAACATTACTTTGTTTGTTCCGGGGATCTGACGGCCATCCCCCAGGTGGTCGGGCCAGACGGATTGATTGCCCCAGAAGGTGTTGGCCGCCGTACCATCGGGGCGCATGGTCCACAGCGATTGAATTCGTTGGGGGCCCTTGTCCACGTACTCCCAGCGTGTAAACAATATCCGGCCGTCATCAAGAAGCGATGGTGAATATTCCGCCTCGGTGCCGGGACTCAGGATATAGATGTTGGACCCGTTGTCATCGCAACGGGTCAGAACATAGGACCGTGCCCAGGGCCCGCACTGGACATAGACATTGCCCCTGGTCGATAGGAAGGCGTAACCTCCGCCCGGAAGATAGACGGGGTCGATATCGGAATAGGCGCCGGATGTGATCTGCCTCAAGCCGTTGCCGTTGATGTCGGTTTCATAAAGGTGGTAGGCCTTCTGATTGTCGGGTTTCATGCAGAACAGAACCCGCTGGGCATCGTAGGAGAGATCAAATCCGAACATGGCGACTCTCGGGCTGGAATCCTTGGTCGGGGCCAGTTGCCGGGTGGTTAGCGTTCCGGCAATGTCATCCAGTAAAAGCAATCGGGATCCATGTCGGGCATGCATCTCCCCACGCGATAGGCTTTCATTGCCGTTCTGCGCCGGGGCGTCTACACAGATGATGCTTGAAAAATCGATCTCCGGCGATTTGAACAGAATCCGGCGTTTCAATTCCCGGAGTTGGAAATAGAGTGATAGAATTTGGGATGGTTTGCTTTCCGCAGTCAACCTCGATGCCTTTGGAATGATTTCGTTCAAGGCATTCATATCGGTTGACAAGTTCAGGGCGGGGGCGCGTTTCCGGAGTCGCTCAAGTAGCTCAGTGGTCCACTGGATCTCCTTTTTGATACGAACGTGGAGTTCCTCACCCTCGGCTTGAAACAACCATTCGCTTTTCAATTCCAGATCCATGCCGGACAGTGTCGGTTTTTCATTTGTCAGGAAATACTCATAAGGAGATACCGCAGCGCTTTTCCCCCGACTCATCAAGGCGGCGATGGCCTCGTTTCGCCCGGTTTCAACCTCGTTGTTGGCTGCGTCGTAGAGGGCCAATTGTTTTTCCAAAGACAATGCCCGGTTATAGATTTTGACGTCATCCAGAGCGCCTAGGTCCATGCACTTGGCTCGGGGACGGCCAATAGGCGGCGGGGAATTGAAGTGGAGGAAATCATCCCTGCAGCCGATGAACTGGCATAATCCCGTCCCGTAGTGAGTGCAATTCATGTCAATCCGCGTGATAGGGGCTGACATCTGTGAGGGTGAGAAACTGTTCGTATCCATGCTCAAGGCCAGATCATTTGACCTCAGGAGCGATTGTCCCGCCTCGCTGTCATTGACAAAAACTAGGTGATACCACTCCCCCGCTTTCCATTTCAGAACGGGCGTAGATATGCGGCCGGAGACGTTTGCGTCTTGCCAGCTGACACTGAGTGCGCCTTTGTCGAGTTCCATCAGATAGTAACTCCCGGCTGCGCCACCGGTGAACGTGAACAAACGTTGATGGAATCGCCAAGAGTCCGACGAAGGTTGAAACCAGAGAGAGATGGTGAAATCCGTCAATTTCACAAGCGCTTCCGCCGGGTTGTCTAGGTAAATCAGCCCGGCCTCGGGAAAACGGAGAGCCCGCCCTGTTTTACCAGGCACGGAAGCTTTGGATGTTTGGGCGACGCAAAGAGCATGAAATTGGTTTCCGGAGCTGTCCATGATTTGGTGATTTTCGGAATTCTCGTCCATTTTCCAATAGACGAGAAGGCCCTCCTTTGCCGAAGCGGCGGCCGTCTCCATAATCTGACGCACCATCGCCTGGCGCGGCTTCTCTTCTTCGAGTAGAAGGCGCTTGCGGTTCTCCCAAACGGCATCGGGCTCGATTTGGTGGGACTCGTAGAGGGCGAGTTGCTCGCCCAGCGGCAGCGCCGAGTCGAAGAGTCGCACGTCATCTATGCTCCCGTTAAACGGGTATTGGCCGTTCAGCGACCCAATCTCGACATGCGTGACCGGGGCTTTCAGGTCGGCGGGCGACAAGGTGTTGGGGTGGGTTTGCCGGACGAGGTCGTTGGACCTCAAGATCGACTTGCCCAGAATCGAGTCGTTGACGAAGACGACATGGTACCACTGGCCCGGTTCCCAGACGAGAGGGCCGGTTGAGTAATTCGTCCACCCGCCCCCATCCACCCATCCGAACGACAGGGCGCCGTTATTGACCTCGACCTGCAAGCGATGCCCCAGCGTGTCGTCGGAGAAGGAGAAGATCATCCGGCTGCTCCCCCCGTCGTATTGAATCCACGCAGAGATGGTGAAGTCCTTCAGTCTTCCCAATGCGGTCGCATGCTCGCCAAGGCTGATCGCCCCCGCCTGGGGGAAATGCGCCGCCTGGTCGATCTTGCCCGGAATGCCTCGCATCGTCTCGGCGTCGAATCCCACGGCGCGGCCGTGAAGCGAATGGGTCGTGGCATCGGCCACGATCTCTTCGGCGCCCTTCGCATCGAGTTTCCAATGCCCCAGGGGCGGCGTCTCGGCCCGGGCCGTCGCCATCAAGGCCAGAAGCGACACGAAGGCGAGCCCTGCTCGCCGACAGCGAGTTGTCCTGCCCCAAGGGCCATGCTGTAATAGGGTTCTGCGCTGCATCTTGGCTTTCCTCCGTCGTTGCTTCCTCTAGCCGGGATTTCCCATTTGGGGTGAGCCCATTTGGCTTCAAGCTGGAACCGTTCCAGGCTTGAATCACAGCCCATTCTAACATCGCGCCCCCCAGCGTCCAGCTTCCTATGATTTTCTAGGCGTTTTTTGGCCGTTGCCCGCCTATTCGCCTCCGACGAGGTGTACAGGGCAGGTTTTCTTGCATCAATCAGCTCGTTGGCGCATAGGTTCCCCCTCGGATACTGTGTTTTCGGTGCATAAATCCGCTTATTCGGGATAGCCAGCGACAACCGGTGGCGGCAGCGCGAGTCGCCGGGTGCGGTCGAGGATCGCTGCAAACAAGTTTCGCGTCACAGCCACCTCAGCCAGTTGGAACGTCACGTACCTCGAGTGCCGTGTTACCTTGGCCCCAATCTTGACGAGCTTTTCTCGTAACGTTCTCAGCGACCAGTGCCTCACATCACGGGGCAGGGCAAGCCGACGCAGGAAGTTAGCCAAGTTGTAAGCCAATCCGCGCCAAGGCTTGCGCGAGTTGCACCTTCAACTCGGCCACTTCCTTGCCCAGATCGCGATCATCCAAACCGCTTGTTGCTTTCCGCTTGCTAATGACGCGGAAGAATACGGATTCTTCAAGCCCCAAGCAACGGCGAAACGGACGTGAAAGGCGTATTTTCTCAAATTTCCCAGAAAATTTACTTACCATTTTCTTGGAATTTTTTGCGGGGGGGGGCAAATCGATTGACAAGGCCCATCTGGCCGCTCAAACTCAAGGTTCTTGGGTTTCGGGTAAACCTTGTCGGAGAGGTTCCGACAGGCTCGAAAACCCGTGAACGATTACCAAAAGAGGAAAAGGATGAAACACATGGTTAAAGACAAATTGAGTTTTATTGTGATCGTCGTGGCTGCGGGGTTATTTCTTATGAGCAGCTACCAGTGTTTTGCAGATGACGCATTTGATCCGTATACGGAGACGAAAGAAGAGTATGACAAGCGCGTTCAGTGGTTTCGTGACGCCAAATTCGGTGTGATGCTTTGCTGGAATCCGTCCAGTTTGATCGGGCAGGAGATCGGCTGGAGTCGCGCCAAGTATGGACCTGAAAAATATGATCAACTCTACAAGCAGTTTACAGGCGAGAAGTTCAACGCCGATGAATGGGTTAAGCTGTTTGAAGAATCCGGCATTCGTTACTCGAATTATATCCCCAAACATCACGATGGTTTTGTCATGTGGGACACCGAAACTCAGGACTACAATGTTATGAACACGCCGTTCGGCCGTGACTGGGTCAAAGAACTGGCGGAGGCTCACAAGGGCACCAAGGTTCGCTTTGGCTTATATTACTCTATCACAGACTGGTGGAATCCTGCTTATAGCAACAAAGCCGGAGCTGACCTGACCGAATACATTAAAATTATGAAGAAACATCTTGATGAACTGCTAACAAATTACGGGCCTATCGGCACTGTCTGGTGGGACGGCCATTGGGATCCTTCATGGACCCACGAAATGGGGCGCGACATGTACGCTCATGTGCGTCGGCTTCAGCCGGAAACTTTACACGGTAACCGAATTGATCAAATGCGCAGGAGGAGGGCTGACGGTCCCTACTGCACATGGACGGGCAGCTTCTATGACGCCCCCGATGCAGTGGGGGACTACCAGGCGCGCGAAGTCGATATGGGGAAGTTTTACATGGGTAAGGCATGGGATAGCTGTTACATTCTGAACCAACAAGGTTGGGCCTGGATGCCGCCGGCCAATCCTCGTCCTTTGCCCGAACTGTTGGGCTGGCTCATTGAATGTATCGGAAGAGATGGCAATATGTTGCTCGGAGTTGGCCCGCGTCCGGATGGTACGGTACATCCTCTGCTGGCGAAAAGGATGTTGGAAATGGGCGACTGGCTAAAACTCAACGGCGAAGCGGTTTACGGCACGCGCGGCGGACCGTACTTGCCAAATCAGCAGGTTGTTTCCACGCGAAAAGGCAAGAAGGTATTTGTCTTCGTAAAGAGTTGGTATGGCAATAGTGTTGTACTGCCTGCATTGCCGGGAACCATACAATCGGCACGCGTGATCAGCGGTGGAAATGTTACTGTTGACACAAAATCGGATACCTGGGAAATCACGGTACCGAAAGAGTTCCACCGACCGGTAGCTACTATCGTAGAGCTAACGCTTAACAAAGATGCGATGAAAATGGATACCTTGGAAATTCCTGAACCAGTGGCGCTCTCCACGGGCAAACCTATTACCGTTTCCGGCGAATGGACCGGACGGGAATTATCAAAAGCACATGCTAATGACGGCAATTTCGGCACGATCTGGGGAGCCCCTGACGGCTCGAGAAATGGGTGGCTTGAAATCGATCTGGGCCAGGATGAAGAAGTTTCTGGAGTTTTACTGGACGATAGTCACTTCAATCGAACACGTAAATTCGAAGTCAAAGCCAAAGTCGCCGGCCAGCGGAAAACAATAGCTTCCGGCACAACAATTGGTGTTAGCAAATATATCGAGTTCGACAAAGTAAAAGCTCGTATTTTCCGTCTTGAAATACTAGAGGCGACGGATGTACCTGTTATAAGAGAATTTCAGCTTTACGAGTAAAACTAAGAAAGAAGGATAAATGTTTAATTCACAAATGAGTTTTATTGCGTTATTGGTGGTTGCAGGATTATTTCTGATGAGCAGCGCACAGTGTTTTGCGGATGATGACTTCGATCCATATACGGAAACGAAGGAAGAGTACAACAAGCGCGTTCAGTGGTTTCGCGACGCCAAATTCGGTGTGATGCTTTGCTGGAATCCTTCCAGCCTGATCGGGCAGGAGATATCCTTCAGTCGAGCTACCTATGGACCCGAGAAGTATGACCAACTCTACAAACAATTTACAGGCGAGAAGTTCAACGCCGATCAGTGGGTCAAGCTGTTTGAAGAATCCGGCATTCGTTACTCGAATTATATCCCCAAGCATTTCGACGGTTTTTGCATGTGGGATACGAAATCAACTGAATATAATGTGATGAACAGCCCGTTCGGGCGCGATTGGGTCAAAGAACTGGCAGATGCCCATAAGGGCAGCAAGGTTAACTTTGGTCTTTATTTCACAATCGCGGACCATCATAATAAGAAGTATAGCGCCAGTGCCGGGGCAGACTTGACCGAATATATCAAGACCATGAAGGTGGAACTCAAGGAACTTCTCACTAATTACGGGCCGGTAGGCTCTATTTGGTGGGACTATAACTGTGATCCTTCATGGACACATGAGTATGGGCGTGACATGTACGCTCATGTGCGTCGGCTTCAGCCGGAAACGTTACACTGTAACCGAATCGATGCCTTTCCGCGGTCCGATGGTCCTTACTGCACAAGGGCCGGCAGTTTCAATGACGCACCAGATGCGGTGGGTGACTACCAGGCCAGAGAGTTTGTAATAGGTAAGTTCTATATGGAAAAGGCATGGGACCGTTGTGTCCCCATCAACAGCCAGGGTTGGGCCTGGGTGCCGCCAGCCAATCCTCGACCTTTATCCGAATTGCTTAGCTGGCTCATTGAAATCATTGGGAGAGATGGCAATATGCTCCTTGGTGTTGGCCCGCGTCCGGATGGTACGGTACATCCTATGCTGGCGAAAAGGATGTTGGAGATGGGCGACTGGCTAAAACTCAACGGCGAAGCGGTTTACGGCACGCGCGGCGGCCCTTACTTACCCAATCACCAGATTGTTTCCACGCGAAAAGGCAAGAAGGTATTTGTCTTCGTAAAGAGATGGCATGGCAATAGTATCGTACTGCCTGCATTGCCGGGAACAATACAATCGGCACGCGTGATCAGCGGTGGAAGTGTTACTGTTGAGACAAAAGCGGATACCTGGGAAATTACGGTGCCAGAAGTGTTTCACAGGCCGGTAGCTACTATTGTAGAACTGACGCTTAACAAAGATGCGATGAAAATGGACACCCTGAAAATACCTGAGCCAGTGGCGATCTCCACTGGCAAACCCGTTACTGTTTCCGGCGAAATGACCGGGCGGGAATTATCAAAAGCACATGCTAATGACGGTAATTTTGCCACCATTTGGGGAGCCCCTGGCGGCTCGAGAGATGGCTGGATAGAGATCGATCTGGGCGCCGAACGCGAAATTATTAAGGCAATCATCGATGACGGTCAATACAAACGAACTCGCAAGTTTGCAATCAAGGCCAAAGTCGCCGGCCAATGGAAGACACTCGCTGCCGGTACGACGATTGGTTTTCCTAAATATATCGAGTTCGACAAAGTAAAAGCTCGCATTTTCCGTCTTGAAATAATAGAGGCGACGGATGTCCCGGTCATAGCAGAATTTCAGCTATTTGAATAAGAAGAATTACTATAAAAGGAAGGTTGTATTATGAAAAAGACAATTGGAATCATCATTATGGCTATGGTGCTGATATCGAGTAGTGTTTTTGCTGATAAAGGTATCACGGTTAGCGAGAAGCGGCTGGATAATGGTGACAGCACGATCACGGTTACAGATAACGGGAAGGTGACGGCGACGTATGAGATTAATATGTCTACGCATCATCATCCGGCTCTTACCAAAGACGATCCGCTGATGAAGCGGTGGTCGGAATTCAAGTATGGCGCGTTTCTCTGTTATAACACGAACCAGTATGAAGGGTTCGAAGGCCCCGCGACAAAAGACCCAAGCGTTTTTGCTCCCACAAACCTGGATGTGCGTCAGTGGGTTGACACGATCAAGGCGGCAGGTATGGATCATGCCGTATTAACGGTACGACATACTGCCGATTTCCTGCTCTGGGACAGCGCCACAAGTGATTGCGATGTCATGAACAGTGGCGAGAAAACTGATATAGTCAAGCAGTATGTAGAAGAGTGCAGGCGCCAGAATATCAAACCTGGCATTTACTACTGCCTGTGGGGCGGCGACAAATGGAATAAGAATCCGAATGCGCGCGCCATTATGCTTGCTCAGCTTCACGAACTTGCTACGAAGTACGGCCCTATTCCATATTTCTGGCTCGACATGCCGATGTATGGTCCGGCCGACCTGTCTATTCAAGAAATCTATGATTCGTTAAAGAACGTTAATCCGGACTGCATAATACTGTATAACGAATGGCGAGATCATGCGTCTGCTCCTCTATATTTTTTCCCGACCGATGTACTTCCCGGCGAGATGCATCAGTATCATTTTGCCAATGGTCATAATCCGGTACGTAAGGTCGGCGACAAGACGTATTACATTCCGGTTGAATACGAGCCTTGTTCACAACAGCGTGGTAATAAGACTGCGGAAGGTTATATTGGGTATGAGTATCCAGGAGCAAAGTGGTTTACATACGGTGAGGGTAAATCATTTGAACCGAGCGAGCCTTTTTCGCCCTTTTTCCTTTATCCGTGGATAGAAAGTGCCCGCAAAAACGGAGCCAGCAATATTCTGCTGTCGTGCGCGCCTGACCATACGGGCAGATTCAGAGAAAAAGACGTTGAACAGCTAACGAAACTGGGCAAGATGCTGGCAGACCCGAACTATATTCCCAAAGATGCGCCATTAACATTCCGCGCCAAGGCATCCGCATCATCAGTATGGCCAGGCAAATATGTGCCAGAATTCGCATTTGACAATAGTAGCGTCTCACGCTGGAGTGCGTCTGAGAACAGCAATGACGAATGGATAGCAGTTGAACTACGCAAGCCAATGACGTTCTCTAAGGTTAACATCCATGAAGGCTGGGATCGGATCCAAAAATTTGAATTGCAAATCAAGAAGGATAATGACAGTGATTGGGAAACCATCCATTCAGGGACAACGATAGGCGAAGATTACTCTGCCGAATTCAAACCGGTTACCGCTCAACATGTGCGGCTCAACTTTCTCGAAGCGACGCATGTCCCGACAATATGGGAAATAGAATTGTTTAATAGGTAAAACAAACGAAGGAGGCGTTATTATGAAAAAGATTATTGGAGCTATCATTATGGCTGTGGTGCTGGCGTCAACATTACACGCAGCTTCAGTCTCTGACTACAATGTTGTATGGGAGACGCAGAGCAAGAACTCAACCGAATCCATGCCTCTTGCCGGCGGCATGTTGGGGCTCAATGTCTGGGTGGAAAAAGGGGACCTGCTGTTCATGATGGCCAGCACGAGCTGCCAGAACGAGATGGGTAAACAGGTCAAGCTTGGCCTTGTCCGCCTTCACCTTGCCGCCGATCCGTTTGCGAATGAATTCAAGCAGGAGCTGCACCTCGCACAAAGCGAAATAGTGGTTTCCGGTAATAGCGCATCTGGAGGAGCTGTGAAAGTGACGCTCTGGTGTGGAGTAGAGGAACCCATCATCCATGTACGGGTTGAGAGTGCAAAGTCTGACAATATTACCGTCAGCTATGAAACATGGGCCGAACAGAAAATAGAATTTAAGGGAAAGAGCCTCCGATGGATGATCCGAAACGTTCCTGTGAATAAATATCGCCAGAGTACCATTGCGGCACAGAGAATGACGGATTTTGACAGGCTGGTTCCCGATCCTCTGAGTAATCTGACCTGCGGAGGCTTGATAGCGGCGAATGGATTGAAGCCGGCAGGAACAGGAAAGGGAACATTCAACGGAATGCCGACCCGTACCGCTACGCTCAAAACCGAAAAGGCTGTCAAACTGTTGAATCTGACCATTGCTCTGAGAATGGAGCAGGACAAAGACGTTGAAACCTGGGAAAGGCAACTGGCGTCAAGCATGACACAATCACTCAGCTCTGAGGCCCGAGACAAGGAAAAGTCTCTGAAGTGGTGGAGCGAATTCTGGCAGCGCAGCCATATCACTATTAATCCTGATGCCGGCGAATCCGACACGGGCTGGCAGGTGGGCCGCAACTATCAGCTGAGCCGTTACCAGCTGGCGGCCAATGTTAATGGGCACATGCCTACTTTGTTCAATGGTGGAATGTTTGCCTGTAACGGAAATCCTGATGTTCGCGGCTGGGACTACTGCTACTACATTGCCCAGAATATGCGCCTAGTCTATTGGCCCATGTTAAAGTCGGGAGATTTTGACATGATGCGCTCACCTTTCGAGTATTATAGGGAACGTTCTCCCATGCAGCGGGCTTTTGCGAAAAAGTGGTGGGGTGTTGACGGAATCATTTTCCCTGAAGTTATCGATCCTTTCGGGTTTGATCCTACCGGTATTAAAGATGACGGCCGTTCTAGTTTGCCGCATATCAGGTATCATTATACTAGTTGCGTGGATTTTGCCTGGATGATCCTGAAATATGCTGAATATACAGAGAGTGACATCGGGTCTTACATGCCATTCATCGAGGGTATCGTTTCTTATTACGATAATTTCTATCAGAAAACATATAAAGCTAAATCGGGCAAACCGTTGGATAAGAACGGACACTTGGTTATATACCCCAGCGATGCCCTGGAAACTATTAACGGCGTCAATAACAGTATCACAGATATCACGGGATTGACGGCTCTAGCGCAAGGCCTGCTTGATTTGCCGTCCGGATATCTCACACCTGAAAAACGCGCATATTACAAGGGCTTTCTTAAACGCATTCCACCTCTGACGCTAAAGGACAGAAATGGAAGTAAATACCTGGCGCCGGGGAAGTCGTATGACCCTATAGTCTCAGGCTACAACGTAGAATTCCCCGAGTTGTATGTGTGCTTCCCCTTTGATCATTTCTTCCTTGGACGTAAAGGCGCCGGGCAGGAAAACGGCATTGAGCTGGCCAGCAATACCTGGGATTTTGGCGGGCTAAACACACACATGCAGAAGCAGCACATCTGCTGGTTTCAAAGCGCAATCTTCCTGGCCCGAATGGGACGTACTGCCGACGCCTGGCGATATACTGAACTGAAAATGTTGAGCCGCAGCTTGCGTTTTCCAGCATTCTACAGCAACCCCGGCTTCTGTAGTCCAGAGCCGGATACCGACCATCTGGGCGCCGGCATGATCGGATTGCAGGAGATGATCATGCAGTGTGACGGTAAACGCATTCTTCTTGGTCCTGCCTGGCCGGGTGAATGGAATGGAAGTTTTAAGCTGCACGCGCCGTATCAAACTGTTGTTGAAGGGCATGTGACCGAGGGTAAAGTCGTGGTGGACAAGGTCACTCCTTCCTCTCGCCGGAAAGACATAGAGATCTATCCTTTGAAATATAAGCCTCTGCCACCGATTTCACAGGGCAAGACTGCTTCAGCATCGAGCACCTTTCATCTAGCCGGTTACGAAGCGGACAAGGCCGTTGACGGCAATGAAAACACACGCTGGAGCATGGACAGCGGTAACGGCAGCGGCTGGCTGGAGGTTGATTTGGGGAAAGCTACGAAAATATCCCGGATTGTGATCCAGGAACGCACCTATCCGCAAACCACACGGTTTGCCGTTGAAGCGCAGCAGGCGGATGGTTCGTGGAAAGTCCTTTGGGAAGATAAAATAATCGGAGCCAACAAAAATGTGAAGATTAAGCCAACAACCGCACAGAAATTCCGACTTAATATATTAGAATCCACACTGTTTAACGCCGGCGCAGGCGTGACGATTGATGAGTTTCAGTTATTTGCCCCAGTGGGCGAGAACTGAATGTAAAGTCTATGAAAGATAACCGAGTACTTATGTTTATGATCTGAAAGGGGAAAAATGTTCAAGAGAATGTTACTTTTAATTGCGGCTGTTACACTAATTTTCTGCTCAGATATTTTTGCAAACAGCGACAATTTGTGCAAATCGGTTGTATCAACGAGGGTGTCCGGCACATATCAGGAAGGTTCCATGGGGCACACTCCGGAAAATCTTTTTGACGGTATCTTCGAGACTTCCTGGGGGCTGAACAGCACGACAGGCTGGATCGAATTCGATCTAAAGGAACCTGTGCAAGTGCAAAGATCGGTAATTGATGAAGGTTTGCTAAATAGAATACAAGGTTACACATTCAAAGCGAAGATGCCGGACGGCAAGTGGAAAGAACTTGTAAAAGGCACAGCTATCGGCTACCGAATGGAAAAAGAATTTGAGCCTGTAACAGCAAAGACCTTTCGCATTGATATAACCAAGTCAGCCAGCGTACCCGGACTGTGGGAGATTGAGCTTTACAACAGTCCTGCCGAAAAGTTTGGCGATCCGAGAAAGATGGCACCGCCAGAATCGGTCAAGAAGTTTCGCGAGCTGGGTCTGGGTGCCTGGATTATCTGGGGACCGCAGTCTCTCTCAGAATTGGAGATAAGCTTCTGTCGCGGCAATCAGATACCGGAAGAGACATATGACAATTACTATAAAAACTTTAATCCTCAAAAATATGATCCTGAAAGCTGGATAAGGATACTGAAAAAAGCAGGTTTCAAATATGTCGTCTATGTTCCCAAGCACTGCGATGGATTTTGTCTATGGGACACAAAGACAACCGACCATAACATAATGAACTCACCGTTTGGACGTGATATTGTCAAAGACCTTGTCGCTGCCTGCAAAAAGTATGATATGAGCTTCAACCTGTACTACTCAATAATTGATGCCTATAATCCCGACAGCATAACCTGCCGCAGAGGCGCTTTCGGCTCTTTCGGCGGCAAGGGGTTTGAGCTTCCAGAGGATCAAAAGCCGGACTATGACCGTTATGTCGACTATATGAAAACCCACTTAAAAGAGCTATCCGATATTTCCGGCGACTGTCTTATGTGGTGGTTTGACGCAAACTGGAACACCAACTGGACACCTGAGCGAGGCCGTGACTTATACCGCTATATGCGAAAACTCCAGCCCAATGCACTGTTCAGCAATCGCATTGGCAGCCCCTATGCCAGCAATACGGCAACTTTCTCCTGGCATAACAACGTAGCGTGGTTTGCCACAGAAAAATCATTCGGTGATTATGCAGTTATGGAGGTTAACATTCCTCCTTTCCGCCGGGATGCGCCCTGGGAATACACGCAGGCTTCATCGGACTCCTATTCATACTCAAAAACTCCGATCAAATCGGCAGCTACCCAGATTTATCTGCTGGTAAACACAATAACCAGAGACGGAAACTTTCTGCTGGCAAGTTCAATACTTCCGGATGGCTCGTTTGATGAGCGGCTTATAAAGGAATTTGACATACTCGGCAAATGGCTTGATAAATTCGGCGAAAGCATATACGAAACACGAGGCGGCCCCTACTTGCCGTCAATGTATTATGCTTCCACATGCAGAGACAATACGGTCTATCTGCATATTTTCAGAATGAATGACGGTAGAGTAGTACTGCCTGCCCTGGGCAAAAAGATTTTAAGCATAGAACGTCTCGGCGGCGGCAAGGTAGAATTTGAGCAGACGGCACAGAGTGTAACGATAAAGATCGACCCGAAAGAGTTCAGGTCAATAAATGTAGATACTGCCACCGACACCGCCAAAAACGGGCCCGGAGCAAATCAGGTAATGTCGCTTGATACGATAGTTAAACTTAAGCTCGATGGCAATGCCTTAGAGATTGCACCGATTGCTGCCGGCGCAGCAGAGCCGGTCAAACCCGTCAAAGCAATAGGCAATATAGAAGACATGCTCTCCAGCCCATAAGAATGTAATATTCGCTTTGGATATGTTACCGCTCAATATGTGCGGCTGAACATTGCCGCGGCGACTAATGTCCCGACAATATGGGAAATAGAATTGTTTAAGAACTAAGAACAAGGAGCGAGATTATTATGAAACAGATAATTGGAATTCTTATTATGGCTGGGGTGCTGACGTCAAGTAGTGTCATTGCCGAAGAAGGTATCACCGTTACCGAGAAGCGGGTCAATAACGGCGAAATGCATCAGCCGCCAGCCGCGGGGCATAATCTGTGCCGGAATGTTACCGAGGTTAAAGCATCTTCGATCTATACGAACGATATTGCCGGACATTCGCCAAAGCTGCTGTTTGACGGCAGGCACTATACCGGCTGGGGGCCGACAATAACAGAAAGAAGCGGCTGGGTCGAATTCGATCTTGGCAAAGCAGTGGAAGTCAGACGGGTTGTTCTGGACGAAGGTACTGAAAATCGTATTCGCGGGTATGTGTTCAAGGCCAGGCGTCCTGATGGCACATGGACCGAACTGGCCCGCGGCGAGCGTATCGGATATATGCATGAAATAGAATTCCCACCGATCACCGCGAAAACGTTCCGTTTTGAAGTTGCAAATTCACTTGAAGTGCCTTGTATGTGGGAAATCGAGCTTTATTCCACTCCGAAGGCCAAATTCGACAATCCAAGAGAAATGGCTCCCAAGGATTCGCTGGAGAAATTCCGTTCTCTTAAATTAGGGGCCTGGATTATATTGGGTCCTTATACGGTCGCTGAACAGGAAGCAAGTTTGAGTCGATATTTTACTGTTCCAAATGCAGTATATGACCAGCTTTATACAAAGTTTAATCCGGTCAACTTTGATCCGGAAGGATATATGAGGATACTTAAAAAAGCCGGTTTTAAGTATGTCATGTTTGTGCCCAAACATTGCGATGGATTTTGCCTGTGGGATACCAAAACGACTGATTATAATGTCATGAATACCCCATTCCAACGGGATATGCTTAAAGAACTCGTTGCTGCTGCTAAAAAGGTTGGTATGAATTTCAACCTGTATTACTCTATTGCCGACTGGAATACGCCTGATTATATTCCGCATGGGTACATACCTCTTGGCTCACATTATGGTGGACCGCGCGAAAGCCTTCCCGCGGGAGAAACACCTGATTTCAACCGGTACATGACTATGATGAAGACACAGCTCAAGGAACTCTCAGATAGTGCCGGACCAACTCTTATGTGGTGGTTCGATGCCAACTGGAGTCCTAACTATACTCCCGCACGAGCTCGTGAGATATATGCCCATTTAAGAAAACTTCAGCCCAAAGGTTTGTTTTCAAACCGTATCGGTTCCGCTTTCCATCGTTATACCTATGCGGTGACATGGTTTGCTTCTGAAAAAGAATCTGTCGGCGACTATGCGGTAAATGAAGTTGACATGCCCAGGTTTAACAGGAAAATCCCATGGGAATTTACCAAACCTGCTAATAACAGTTATTCCTGGACAAATACTCCAATTAAGCCAGGTATAACATATGTTGACTGGGCAGTGAAATCTGCTTGTGGTGACGGTAATATGTTGCTCGCAACCGCCATAAAATCTGATGGCACATTTGATGAAAAGCTGATTGAACAGCTTAATGTCCTGGAGGATTGGACCACACGGTTTGGTGAGAGCTATTACAATACCCGTGGCGGTCCTTATATGCGGACAACCTGGTATGGCAGCACATGCAACGAAGACAATGTCTACATACATGTCTTCAAAACAGACAATGGCAAGCTGGTACTTCCGCCACTGGGCAGACAAATTCTTAGTGCTCGCCTGTTAGGCGGAAGCACACGAGGCTACTCACCTGGCACTGCCCTGGCTTTGGAAGAAGCTAAATCGGATAAAGTTGCAAATGTCGAAGTTGAGCAAACAGATAAAAACGTTATTATCACACTCGATCCTGAAGATGTTAATCCGTTATACACCATAGTCGCGTTAAAAATTGAAGGCGAAGCTTTCGAGATTGAACCTATTGAAGATGTTATCAATGCAGGAGCAGCCGTTACTGCATCCAGCGTTGATGACTCAGTCAATAAACCGGAGAACACATGCGACGGTGATATCACCACCTTCTGGAAAGTCAAAGCGGGTGAGCGTTCAGCATGGGTCGAATACGACCTTGGCGAGCAGCGCACAATCTCACGCGCCATACTTGATGAAGGAATGGAAGAAAGTCAGCCCATCAGTATAGCCTCCTATCAAGTACAGGCCAAAATAGACGGTCAATGGGAAACGGTCTTTCAAAGCGCGCCGATCTGGGCCAGACATCCGTGGTCAATAGCGGTAACGAATCAGGAAGCGATCTTTGCACCAACAAAGGCCCGCTACTTCCGGTTCAACATATCCCACGCAAAAGACGACCTGATCGTTCATGAATTCAAAGTTTACGAAAGATAACCGAGTACCGATCTTTGACGAAAGTCCGGGGACAGCAGGGAATTCCGGACAGTTTCAATTACAGCAGAACTCAGCCCCGTCCCGTTTACGTCTCCCCGCGAACGAAAGCCCAAGTCCCCTAAACCGCCAAATTGAGTATTGTGTCCCCTCCCTGAACGCTATAGGTTCAACGGGTAGCACCAATGATTTTGCGGAATGGCCGACCGGAAATCAAAAAAACGTAAAAAAGACTCCCGACCTGGGGTGTTCAGTTTGATTGATTTTGCCTTGATTTGCT
>CAYYOX010000023.1:0-917 GCA_964473065.1 uncultured Planctomycetaceae bacterium
CACGGTGCCCAAGGCCGGACACCAGTTGACCGGCGCTTCGAGTTGATAGGCCAACCGATGCTCGTCTTGATACTGGCCGACGGCCTCGTCGCCCTCGGCTTGGATGTCCTCGGGAATCGGCAACTCGGCGATCGGGCGGCCCTTCTTCTGCGACTCGTCGAACCAGGTATCGAACAGCACCAGGAAGATGAACTGGGTCCAGCGGAAGTAGCCGACGTCGGTGGTGGCCAGTTCACGGTCCCAGTCGTAGCTGAAGCCGAGCATCTTCAATTGGCGGCGAAAGGTGCCGATGTTCTTCTCGGTCGTGGCCCGGGGATGGGTGCCCGTCTTCTTGGCATGTTGCTCGGCCGGCAACCCGAACGCGTCCCAACCCATCGGGTGCATCACGCTCGTGCCTAGCATCCGGTTGTAGCGACAAACGATATCCGTGGCCGTATAGCCCTCCGGGTGGCCAACATGCAGCCCGTCGCCGCTGGGGTAAGGGAACATATCCAGGACGTAGAGCTTCTTCTGCTTAGGCAGCCGGGGGGCGGCGAAGGTGCGATTCTCTTCCCAGAACTTCTGCCACTTAGGTTCGATGTCGGCCGGGTTATAGCGGGGCATGGGGTGATCCGTCGGTAAAGTGAAAACACAGGCAAACCGGCCATTTTAGCGGTTTACGGCGACCGGGCAAAGGGAGCGGTTTCCGAGCCTTAGACGAATCGGACGGGATGTGGTGAGGAAAAATGGGAAAGGAGGAAAAATGGGAAAAAGCTGTAGAAAAGAAAAAAGGTGGCAGCCACCAAATCTGACGAAAGAAGGCAAACTAGGTAGAATTCAAGAAACGTAACGACTAACCATAGGCTCGCATGCCTTCCAATTTGCCTGGATTTGGTGGCTGCCACCTTTTCTTTGCTTCTTTGCCTTTTCTTTGCCTT
>CAYYOX010000023.1:927-1772 GCA_964473065.1 uncultured Planctomycetaceae bacterium
TCTTCTTCCCTCCTCTTGAGTTTCCCCTTTTCTTCTTTTCCCCTTTTTCCTCGCCTTCTCGACAGCATGAAGGAGCCCAATTCCTGCACCCTTGCATCGAAAAACGGGTCAATTGACCTTGAATCGACCAGACTTTTTCGCTACAAGCTCGCGGTCTACCTTTTTCTGGCTCTTTTCGACTTTTCTCACATCTGAAATCCTTTTCGACGGGAGGCTTTTCCTATGCGCCTGCTAGTCGCCGCTGTTACGGCTTATTGGGCCCTTTCCGGATCCCTTGCTTGGGGGGAGCAAGAGTTTCCCTACAAGGCTTTTGTCAATGCCGACGAGGTCTATGTCCGTAGCGGGCCAGGCCAGAGCTACTATCCGACCGACAAGCTCCGGCAGGGTCAGGAAGTGGACGTCTATCGGCACGATCCGGGCGGATGGTACGCCGTTCGGCCGCCGGAGGACAGTTTCACTTGGATTTCTGCCCGATACCTCAAGCCGGGCGTGGATAATCTGGCCGTGGTGACCGACGATCGAGTGGCCGCCCGGGTGGGAAGCAAATTCAGCAAGATCCGCGACATCATCCAAGTCCGATTGCACAAGGGCGAAGTCGTCGAGGTGCTCGAAAAGGTCGAAACGGGCCCCGAAGGCGATCGGAAGGTCTGGTACAAGATCGCGCCGCCCTCGGGCGAGTTCCGCTGGATCGCCGGCAAGTATGTCGACGCTGACTACCAGAAAGCGGGCGTTCTCCCTCCGGAAGAACCGGCCGAGGCCGAACTGACTATCGAGGGGGAGAACGACGCCGCCCGCGTTCGCAAGACCGGGGGACCCGCCCGGGTCGCGTAGGACTATGTGACTCG
>CAYYOX010000023.1:1782-4986 GCA_964473065.1 uncultured Planctomycetaceae bacterium
CAAGTATGTCGATGCCGACTATCAAGAGTCGGGCGTTCGCGAGCCGGATGAAGTGGTCGAGGCCGAGCCGGCCGAACTGCCTCTGGAGGAAGAAAAAGAAACACCCATCGCCAAGACCGAGGATCCGGCCCAGAGCGATTGGGACTACGAGCCGCAATATCCGCGTCAGATGACGCCTGAGCAATACCGCGAGAAGCTTCAGAAGCTCGACGTGGAATTGTCGAGCATGGTGATCGAGGAGCCGACCGTTTGGGCGTTCGGCGAATTGCGACTGCGGACCGAGGAATTGATGGATCAGGCCGAAACGGCCTTGGAGCGCGGCAAAGCCCGGGTTTTGATGGGCAAAATGGCCCGATTCGAGGACATCAAGCGACGGCACGACCGGATCAATACGGTTCGAGTTCAAAGGGAGCGGACCAATCGACAATTCGCCACCTTGGGGCGACGCGACACGCAGCTTGGCCGACGTCGCCGGTCGGAAGACCGTTTCGACGGCGTGGGCCAATTGACTCGGGTGCTTTCTCCGGACACGGGCAGTCCGCGATACGCCCTGGTAGACGAGTCGGGCGGAGTGCGTTGCTACGTGACGGCGTCGCCGGGCGTGAGCCTGCAGCACTACGTGGGCCGCCGGGTGGGCATCAACGGAACGCGCGGCTATATGCCCGAGCAACGGACCAATCATGTCATGGCCCGACACGTCAGCGAACTGAATACCCGGCGTTTGCGGTAGCGGCCAAGGTGTTGCCAGAGACGTTCCGAGAGGGATCTACGTCTTGTTCGGCCACATGTGGAAGAGGCGTCCGAGCGCCCCTTTCTTGCCCGCGGCGTCGGGGACTTCGGCGTCGGCGTCGCCGCTTAAAGCCTTTGCCAGCGCAACGATCGATTCGGTCACGGCGGCCTTGGGGGCCTGCTCGATCAGCGGGACCCCGTTGTTGCGGACGTCGATCATGGTCTTGTAGTCGTTGGGCAACTGCCAGAAGATCTCTTTGCCGATGGTTTCCTCGGCCTTCTTCAGCGTAATCTGCCCGTCGCCCATCCCTACTCGATTGACCATGATCTTGATCTTCTCGGCCATGCCGTCCATCTCGTTGAAGGACGCCATCAGCCGGACGACGTTTCGCAAGCAGGGTAGGTCAAGTTGCGTAACCAACAAGACGTGGTTGGCCATTTCCAGTGCCATCATGTCGATCGCACTGTAGCTCTTCGACAGATCGAGCACCAAATGCGTGAAGGTAGCCTTCAGCAGCCCGATCACCCGTTGCAGACTATCGGCGGTGATCAGGGCGCAGTCTTCAAGCTGCACGGGCCGCGGAAGCAGGTACAGGCCCGAAGAATGCTTCGTCAAGGAACGTTTCAGCAGCGTGAAATCCAGCCGGCTGACGTTCTGCGCGACGTCGACGAGCGTGTAGTCGGGAATCGTATCGAGGAAGACATCGGCATCACCCAAGCAGAGATCCAGGTCGACCAGTGCGACGGAGTTCTTTTCTTCCTTGGCCAGGATGCAGCCGAGATTGACAGCTATGCTGGTCATACCCACGCCGCCGATGGCGCCGGCCACGGCGATCACCTGACTGCCGCGAGGTTTGTCGGCGCCCTGTCCGAGGCGTCGTTCGGTGATTCGTCCTAGGGCGGACAAGAGATCTTCAATTCGCAACGGCTCGGTAAGGAACTCCTTGGCTCCCGCCCGCATCGCCTGCAAGATCAAGTTTCCGTCGTTGGACGAACTGATCACCAAGACGGCACACTCGGGTGACTTCTTGCACAACTGGGACACCAGCCGCAGGGCCTTAGTGGGATCTTCGTCGATCGCGATCAGACCGATATCCGGTTTGGCCTGGGCTACCACGTCGGTGAAGAACTCGTAGCGCGAACACTCGGCTTCGAGCCAAATCGTGTCGATCCCCAGCAGCATGTTCTTCAGCGTTTCGCGCTTGCTGTCATCGGGATCAACGATCGCTAATCGGAGTACGTTGCTCATTTCGCCACAATCACAAGTTGCTGAATCGACAGAGGTATCTTGATCGAGATGGACCGCGGGCCGGCCTACTCCAGGAAGAACCAATAAAAGGTCTTTACTTTAATACGTCATAACCAATTGGCCCGATGAATCCTGGCTCCTCATTTGGCCCTTCTGCGGGAAAAACTTCAGGGCGTGTTTTCCGATTGGGTGGAATGCGCCGATTATTCGAGGTCGCGCTTCGGTTCGGCACGCTTCGGTTCGCCATGCCTCTGGCCGGCTCGATGAGGGTTTCTCTCGAATCAAATACCGGGCGATCGCCTTGCTCGCGAAGGAGCACGGGATCAGGTTGGCTCTGATAGGCTTGGCCCTGGTGGGAAGCGCACTTGACGCATCCGTCCTTTTGCCCGTCGGGACAGCAATTAGGTACTTCAAGATGGCCCTTCATGAACAGGTCCCAGTCATTGGGGCTTGTGGTTCTGGTTCCCGGGCCGCACTCGGGTACTTCATCCGCGTCCATGCTGTCGACCAATTCGGGCGTGACCATGATCACCAACTCGATCTCGTTGTATCGCTCATTCACTCGACGAAAGGGGACGCCCAGGTAGGGAAGCTCGCTGAGCCACGGGATTCCCTTGTTCTCCGACTCGACCCGGGTCTGGACCAATCCGGCAATGGCCAGCGTCTGTCCGGCCCGCATTTCCACGCCCGTATCGATTTCCCGTGTGCGATACCCGTCCACCGTCCGATTGTTGACCACGATCGTCTGGCTGGCGTCCGGTTCGCTGACCTTGGCACGGATTTCTAGCCGAATGCGACCGTTCCCCAACACGATCGGTACGAAATCGACGATCGTGCCCCAAGGTTTGTATTCGATCGTGGTGACCCCAAGGGCTTGGGGGACCGGGACGGGCTGCTCGCCGCCGGAGATGAAGCGGGCCGGTCGACCACTGACCGTAACCAAGGTGGGTTCCGCCAAGATCTTGACCAGATTGTCTTGGCGTAAAGCTTCCAGAACCCCAAAGAAAGAACTGCCGCCGTCGACGATGCCGGTGGTCAACGTCTGGTTACCCGAGGTAACCGGTGTCGCCACCCTAGTGTTCATGTCCACGTCCACGCCCAACAACAGGCCCGAAACGCCTGATCGGATCATATCGCTGCCGGAGAGATGAGCGAAATCGAAGCCCATCGTGCGCAACTTCGTGCGTGAAACTTCCATCACTTTCACGTGCAAGAGCACCTGCTGG
>CAYYOX010000023.1:4996-21089 GCA_964473065.1 uncultured Planctomycetaceae bacterium
CTTGATTTCCATGGGCTGAGTCGCCGCCAGCCCTTCCGGCAGAATATAGAAGGAGCCACCCACGTGGAACTGACACGGCCGACCGCTGACGGCCACGATGTTCGGTTCGGCGAGGATCTTCATCAGGTTGTCTTTACGCAACGCTTCTAGAACCCCCAAGAAGGAATTTCTGCCGTCGACGATGCCGAAGGTAGTCGTCTCGTTACCCGAGAGAATCAGTTCTCCCTCCTCGTCCACACTCAATAGACCCGAAACCCCCGATCGCACCATCGTCCCCATATTGCCGCCGGACATCTGAGCAAAATCGAACCCCATCGCTCGCAACTTCGTGCGTGAAACTTCCATCACTTTCACGTGCAAGAGCACCTGCTGGACCCCGCTGATTTGGATGTGGTTGATCACCTCGGGGTAGAATTCCTGGGCGATCCGCACAATGCACTCGGCCTCTTCGGGATGGTCGACGTAGCCGGAAATCAACACGCTTTCTCCCACCGGAACCACCTTCAGTGCGGCGTTGGGGAACTGCGTCTCCAACATCACGGTCAACTCTTGGGCATCCGCAAGCACGATCACGTCAATCGTGTAGAGTTTCCCCTCCTCGTCCCACAGGTTGACTTGCGTGACGCCCGTTCGCTTGGCCGAGATTTGAATCACATTCGGGGCCAAAGGGGTCAGGTCGAGGATATCCGGGTTATTGACCTGTGCCTCGGGAATCTTCTTCTCCAATTCCAATCGACGGCTGGATTGGACCGTCATCTCCAGGCGTTCGCTAGCGCCTTGAACCTTATGGACAATCGTTCTCGGGCCGGGCGCCCGCTGCGCGTCGGCAACCGAGGCCAGGCCGAAAGAGACCACGAGAAACGAAAGCAGCGACAAGGGACCGATGGCCCCCCTGAGATTCCTCATATTCATCCTTGAATTCCTTACGCAAAAGCTTCCGGAACGATTCCGGAAAGGGTCCGTCCTTGTAAACATACCCGGCCCACATCGTGCGTGGGCCGCGTATTGAAGAGTATCTCCCGTTAGTTCTGTGGTAGGCCTTCAGAAAGCTTTCTTTGAAGTTCCTCGACGGCGTCTTTCCCGTTCGGAGAAATCAATTGTTCAATCAGAGACTTGATCGTGCCGCCCGATTGCTTTGATTCGCTCTGTTTCGGGGTCGGTTCGTCGACGGATTGGGCCTCGATAATAGCCTCTAATTCCTCCGGCTCGGGTGAATCGATCACCCAGCGAACAACCTCCTTGTCGGTCTCACTTCGCTCGGCTTGCAGCAGCATGTCTTTTCGTTTGGAACCCGACCATATTCGCACCACCCAAGAGTCCTTGGGTCGCCGTCTGATCGGCACTTCTGCGGTTGGCTCGCTAGGTGTTTCGGGTGCCTTTCCGGCCTGGTCGAGGAACTGATCGAAGGAGCTATCGCTGGGCTCTGCCTCGGTTTTCTTTGGAAGATCAAAGAGTTCCGGTATCGTCATCGACGGGATCCGCGCGTCGCCCTCGCTGCCGCCGTAACCGCGCATTACCAGATTGATCTCTCCGAGCTTCATGGCCAACTGGACCTTGGCAGCCTCCTTGGGTTTGAGCAACAATGAAATCGTTCTCGCAGCAACTCCCGGGAGTCCCTGCGCGTCGGGGTCTAGCTCAACCGTGCCGTCGACAGCGAAAACCTTGATGTCTTCCAGCAGCGTCCTGGTTCCCGTCTCACCGACGAGTTCCATGGTCTTACTGGCCCGGATGAAAACGGTCACGTCGACCCGGTCGCCGGGCCTAATCATGGCAGCTCCCCCGGAAACGGCGTCGACCTTGACCGGAATCACGCGGTAGCCCGCCGGGATCCGTGCCGCAATGCCACCACTGTCATCGCCCATGCCGAACAGCTTCGCATCAAGGATGGGCTCTCCGGTGTAGACTTTCGACTTGGTCATTCGGCCTTCGATGTCTTCGATCTTGCCGATCGCACCGGGGGGCACCGTGCCTTTGGGCCATTCCTCGACTTTGAGCATCTGCGCGGTCACGAATTCCCGCAGGGGAATGTCTTCAATGGCTACGAAGACGGGCACCGTTTCTCCGACCTGGGCCGGCTTCGTATCCCGCTTGGCCATGACTTGCGTGATGCCGATGGAAGCGACCAGTCCGCAGCCCAGGGCCAACAGTAGCAGAGCAAGTGATTTAGCTCGCATGAAATCCCCCTAAAATGCCCCCCAAAGGGCCTATCACTCGATTGTCTCTCGGCGCATAACGCTAGTCGCTGAAAGAACCGTGTCCCCATTACCAAAGAACGACGAAGGGAGCCAACTTACTTGACCAAAAGGTACGCTGACCGTAACCTCGATGCCATCCCCGTAATCGGCATCGGCATACGCCTTGTCGGCCCCCGTTTCATCGTCGATGGCCGTGGGCTCAATGGTGGCCACGCCCGCAGTAATGTTCGCGCTGACCAGGTAATTCTCGACAGTATCACTAATCGCGTCGGCAGTGGTTCCATCCAGCACGCCGACTCGTGCTCCTTCACGCGACGCATTGGTAAGGACCTGCTGAACCATCACCATTCGTCCAAATTCGATCATTCCGAATACCAACAAGAAAAAGACCGGCGCAACGAGCGCGAACTCGACAGCGGCGGTTCCTCGTCGATTTCTTCGGCACAATCGATGTACTTTCTCCAGTTTGACTTCGTCGCCAGGCAGGTTTTGGTCCTTGGAGGTCTGGTTGATATGGCGTCGACTTCTTAGACTGCGGACTCTAGACATAGTAGGCAAAATCATAGTAACATCCCCGTCCAGGCAAAGTAGACAATGGTCCCCATCGCAATGGGGATACCATACGGCAATAGCATCATGGTACTCTTCCGCTCGGCTGCCGCGGCAGCCAATTGATTGGGATCTCTCACCGAGAGGATCTCGTTGGCGATCGACCAAAACTGGGCCTTATGCTCCTGCCACCCTCGGGCATACAGCACCATGCCCACGGCAATGACACCGCCAAAAATGGCCGAGATGCAAAACGCATAGAAGGTCGTGGTTCCCCAGACCCAGGCGCCAACGCCGGCCAGCAGTTTCACGTCGCCGGCTCCCATGCCGCCGATCGCATAGGCGGGCAGCAGCAGTCCCAGCCCGACGGCCGTTCCCACCATGCTCCAACCTAAGCCCATCCAGCCGAAGCAGGCCGTGCTGTAAATCCAGCCGCTGATAACCAGTGGGAAAGTAATCCAGTTGGGGACTTTCAGTTTCCAACCGTCGATCACGGCTGCTACGACCAGCACGGCGCTAAGAAACCAAATCGGCCAATTCTCCACAACAATATCGAGGAAAGTATGAGGTTCCGACATCGAAGTTTGTCTCCATTCTCTTGGGGAGTCGTAAAACTAATGACGCCCGCCGACTTCTGGCGGGACGCCGGGTTATCAGGCCCGGGCGAAAAGGATCGTACTCAAGAACGCGCCCACTGCCGTGATCAGATAGATCGCCAACTGCACACTTTCGCCGAGCAACTCACTGTAGGCTATCGAATCCATGGCGGGTGTCTTTCTTGTGATCGATTCGTCCGGTTTCTCCGCAACGGGTGCCTGGCACGACAACCGCGGCGACAATGCCTCTATTAAAGGTTAGGTCAAGAAACGACCCCTCGACGCCAAATTTTCAGCTAGGAGGGACGAAATCTCCGCCAGACCAAAAAAAGACCCAGACCAAAAAAAGACCCCTCGACGCCAAATTTTGACGTCGAGGGGGGTACTTCCGGTCGTTGCGGCGGTCAAAGCCAAGCCACCAGGGCCCGACCTGACATCGCCAGCCGATGGACATTAGGTTCCGCCACTTATCGAAGCGGCGACGTTCGTGAACGTCGTGTTGGCGTTGGTGCCGATCGAGCTAATCGCCGTCAGGCAGACAATGATAATCAACGCCAGCATCACCGCATACTCAACTGCGGTAGGTCCATCCTCTGAAACGAGGAAACGATGCATCTTCTTAGCAAGCAACTTCATGGGTATTCCTCCATCCCAGTACAGCTCCCCTTGTCGGGGATTGCCCGGAAAAACATTAGGGACCTTAGGATATCACGCCAACTTCGTTAAGAAACTGACGCTGGCCTGTCGTACATCCTCCGAATCCCGATTGGTAAAAAAAGCCTCCCACCTCGTCACTTGCCGAAACAAATCACCCCTACGGCAACCAGGCTTCCGAACGAAGAAATCGATCGGCCCTTGGCTTTGCGCCCCGGCCTTGCGACCGGTTTGCCTTTTTCGAGGATGAAGAGACTACAGGCCTCTTTCGTACGGGAGTAATTTCGAAAAGAACGTATCATGTTGTGAGCCATTCCCAGCGAAAAGAACTTCCGCACTGAAGCAGTCGAATGACCGCTTCGGAAACTGATGCACTCGCATCGTGCTTCTGTAATGAACTCTATGTCAAGATCCCCGCTTGTCAAATCGCGAAGTTTAGGAAATCTTGATATTTTCTTCAGATTCGACCAAAGTCGTTGCGGGATATGACGTTTCCGCATGGAAAAATTCGCGATCGGGTGATGCAACCTATCCTTAGGTAAGACGAAAACGCTCATAATCTCCCCCTGTAATCACGCACCGATGCCGTTTCCTTCCGAACCATTGCCCGATCGTCCCGCCAATCGAACCCAGCGAACGCTCTTCGCCTGGTCGCTGTTGGCCGTATTGATCCTGCTGACGGCGTTGGCCGGACCGTTCTTCGCCGGCAAGGTTTACGTGCGAGACGACCTGGGAGCGTACCATCTCCCGGCACGCGCGTTTTATGCCCAGCAACTTGCCCAAGGCGAACGCTTCGACTGGATGCCGCGGCTCTACTGCGGATTCTACTTAACCGGCGAGGGCCAAGTCGGCTCCTATCACCCGGCACATTGGCTCGTGTATCGGTGCCTGCCGTTCCGCGCCGCGTTGGCTTGGGAATGGCTGGCCGGTTATCCGCTGATGGCGCTGGGTATGTGGCTGTTCCTGCGACGCCGGCTCGCCCGGTCCGACGCCGCCATGGTCGGCAGCCTGCTGTTTACCTTCTGCGGCTTCAACCTGTTGCACTTCACCCATCCCAACGCGATCGCCATCGTCGCCCACGTTCCTTGGCTGCTTTGGGCCATTGATGTGATCCTGCACGATCCTCGGCCCAAACGCCGGGCCGCAGCCCAACTTGCCGTGGCCCTGCTAACCGGATCACAGTTCCTATTGGGATATCCGCAATACGTCTGGTTTTCCCTACTGGCCGAACTGGCTTTTGCCGCCTTCATCCTGGCCGGAAAACATCACCGAGGGTTTTCGTGCGTGCTGCAGTTGCTCGGGGCCAAGTTTTGCGGGCTGCTGATCGGCGCAGTCCAACTGTTGCCCACGTTCGACGCCCTGTCGCACAGCTCACGCAGTTCGGTCGATGCGGCCTTCACCGGCAGCGGATCGCTGCACCCGTCGAACCTCGTGCAACTGGTCGCCCCTTACCTGTTGATCGGTCGGGTTGCCGGGGACAATACGCACGAACTTGGGCTCTACGCCGGCGCCGCCACCTTGATCCTGGCGGCCTGGGCCATCGTGCGTCACCGACGGCTCGGTCGCACAAGGCCCCTGTTCTGGGCAGCGGCCACGTTCGGGGTGATCGCCCTACTGCTGGCGTTCGGGAAGTATGGGCCCCTGTACCAGTGGCAATCCTACGTCCCCGTGGTCGGCCGCTTCCGCTTTCCTTGCCGATATATAGTGCTGTTCCAACTGGCCCTGGCCGTGATGGCCGCCGCCGGATTCCGCTGCCTTGCCCGCGATTGTGCCCGAGCACGTCGCGAGAAGGTCTCCGTCAAGTCGGTTTTGCCCGAGGTGGTTCGGCGTCGGTGGCAATTCACCCTGCTCTACCTGCTGGTGGGCATCAGTGCGATCGCCTGCCTGGCCGGACTGCTGTCGCTAGGAGGCGCCTACAGCGAGTCGATCCCTGCGATCCTGGCCGGCCCGATACTCTTCTGCACGGCGGCCGTGTTGGTTGCCTTGGCTTCCGTGGGAGTCCGGCCGGCACTGGTCGGGTTGATCCTGTTTGCCGCCGCCGACCTGGGTTTTTACGGCCTGAGCTACTCGGTCTATCCGCACACGACCCGGCTCGACCAGTTTATTGCCGCTACCGCCATGCCGCCGTCGCACGCCGATGAAAGAGTCGTGGCCTCGACCGTTCCGCTTGCCGAGCGCCGAGTTCGCATGGGCAATCAGATTACCATGGCCGGATGGCGTCGGGCCGACGGTTATGCCGGGTTGGAACCTAGCCGGCAACTCGACTATGCCGACATCTCGGCATTGCGGGTGGCCTCAGTGCGTTGGGTCCGTCGCCATGAAGCCGACCGACCGATCGACGGATTGACTGCACACGACGCCGATTGGCTGGAAGTTCCCGACCCGTTACCTCGGGTGCGATTGGTAACGCAAACCAAGCTCAGCCAGGAACCGGCCGAAGACCTTCGCCAGATCGACGTCGAATCGACGGCCCTGGTTGCGGCGCCGTTGGACCTGCCCGAAGGCGAGCCGGGCACGGCCGAATTGATCTCGGAGAGCCCCGGGCGCCTGCATATTCGTTGCAACAGTTCCAGCCGGCAGTTACTGGTAGTTTCCGAGAGTTATCATCCCGGTTGGCAAGCTATGGTTCAACAGCAACCGCGGCCCGTTTTTCGGGTCAACGGCGATTTTCTCGGTTGCCTGGTCGAACCGGGCCAACAAGAAGTCGTCTTGCAGTTTCGACCCAAGAGTTTGGACCGCGGCCGCAAGGTTTCCTACCTAGGATTCGCCCTGGCCCTGCTGTGCCTGATCGGTTACTGCGTCCCTCATGGTCGTCAATTAGGTTAAGAGCAAACATCAATGAACAGCCACTCCAACACCCAACGCCCTTCCACGAACAACGCCCTGCTGAGCGTCGTTCTGCCCGTCTACAACGAGGCCGAGGTCCTCTCGACGTTGCTCGACCGGGTTATCGAGGCCGCGGCCGAGGCGAAGATCGTTTACGAAATCATTTTCGTCGACGACGGCTCGACCGACGACAGCCCAAATCTGCTTGATCACCTCGCGGCCGACAACCGGCGCGTTCGGGTGGTCCATTTTTCGCGCAACTTCGGTCATCAGGCGGCCGTTCAGGCCGGATTGGCTCATGCCCATGGTGATGCCGTGGTGCTGATGGACTCCGACATGCAGGACGCGCCGGAAGCCATTCCCCGCTTTGTCGAACAATGGCGAGACGGCTACGACGTGGTCTATGCCCTGCGAACCGAACGCAAGGAAGGCCGGCTGAAGAAGTTTCTCTTTACCGCCTTTCATCGATTCTTGGCCAGCGTGGCCTCGGTCGATGTTCCGGCCGACGCGGGTATTTTCGGCCTGATCGATCGCCGCGTAGTACGCGAGATCGTCGCCTTGGGGGAACGCGACCGATACTTCCCCGGCCTGCGCTCATGGGTCGGCTTCCGGCAGACGGGAATCGAAGTGCAGCGGAACGCCCGATACGACGACCATGCCCGCGTGTCGATGTTGGGACTGTTCCGGCTGGCCAAGACGGCTGTTTTCTCGTTCTCCGGGTTTCCGCTAGTCGTGTTCCACGCGATCGGCATGGCGGCCGCGGTCGTGTTCGTCGGCTTGAGCCTGTTCTCACTCTCCTGCAAGCTGTTCACTACGTTCGCCATCCCCGGCTGGACCTCGTACATCCTCGCGGCCAGTTTTTTCGGGGCCCTAAACGCCTTGGGAATCAGCATCCTGGGCGAATATGTGATCCGCATTTACGATCAGGTCCGCGCAAGGCCGCTCTACTTGGTCGATCGAACGGTCAACATGGAAGCGGGAGAAACCGAAGAAACGGCCGGCGACAGGCCCTACGTCGAACTGATGGAGCAGGCCGCCGGACTGCTGGAAGCCGGCACGATCGAAGAGAAGTCCACGGCGCCGGCCGAATGTGATATGGAACTGTCCCGGCCGGTGAAGTTTCCTCAGCCAGACGCGTAACTCTCGGGCGACGGCTCCGAGTTGGCAGTTTCCGGCTCTTCTTCTTCCGGCGGATAGTCCGGATGGATGCCGTGCTGGATCATGGCCATCCGTTCCCGATGTGACATCAGTATCTTGGTTATCGCGATGATCCCGCCCACCAGGATGGCGATGATGGGGATGGCGAAGACCATAATCTCAGGCTCAGTAAGGACTTTCAACCAATTGTCGGGCATGATTCCGGTCTCCTTAAGGTTCTACTGGGAAAGCAGCGCGCAGACAGTCTCCGCCAGGTATTCGACCGGGTGGCGAGAATCTTGGAAAAAATTGAAACTGTAAAACCACGGATTACACCGATGCCACGGATAGGATAGCCAGAGCAGAGCATTTCCCCGCTTCCCATCCGCGTTATCTGTGTAATCCGTGGTTTGATTTGCCCGTTTCCACATTAAAGATCCTCGTAGGCTGTCGCTCGATTCTTTCGTCGGGCCAATTCGCTCGCATAGTGGCGGCCCAACTGACTGGCGTGCTCGGCGGCCCAGTCGGTCAGCTTGGTTTGGCCGGCCGGAGGTGCGTCGACGTAGAGCAAGTCGGCCATCAGGCCGCGAATCTCCTCGCGCGTGATCATCACGTCGCCCATCAGCCGACCCAAGATCACACCGGCAAGATACCCGAGGCCCGGCGGAATACCGATTACCGGCCGCCGCTTCCCGAGGATCCGGGCCAGCGTCCCGGCCAACTCGCGATAGGTGAACGTTTCCGGCCCGATCGCCTCGACCGCGCAGTTCTCGTTGCCTTGGCCCTGCTCGACCGCCAGCCGGGCCAGATCATCGACGTAGATCGGTTGCAGGCGATATTGCCCGTCGCCGAAGACCGGGAAGATCGGAAACCGTCGCAGACACCAGGCGATGTTGTTGATCAGGATATCTTCCGGGCCGAAGATCACAGTCGGCCGGAGGATCGCGTACGATAGCCCCGACTCGACGAGCGCCCGTTCCAGGACGCCCTTGCCGCTGAAGTACTCCAACGGACTGTTCTCGTCCGGATTCGTAATGCTAACGTGGACCACCCGGCGGACGCCGGCCTCTTTGGCCGCATGGAACAGCTTCAACGTGTTTTCGACGGCCGCGGCATGTTGAAAACGCTCGTGATTGAAGCGGACCCAGTAGGTGTTATACAACACGTCCGCCCCGCGAAGCGACTCGATCAAACCGGCCCGGTTGTCGAAATCGAACGGCCGCACATCAAGTTGATCGCCGAACGGATTAGGCCGGTCGGGCGACCCGGTCAAGGTCCGCACCCGGCGGCCGGCATCCAACAAGCGTCGGGCAATATATTTCCCCGAGTACCCCAAGGCGCCGGTTACTACGTGCAGTTCCGATTCAGACATTTTGTCGCTCTCCTTGGGCAAAGGCCTCGCGCTCGAACGGATTATCGCGATAAGCGTCCTTGCCACGCAACCAGATCACCAACGAGCATAGCAGATAGGCGGGCACAAACAACGGCCCCCAGCGTTCGTATTGGCGGACATGGATCAACTCGTGAGCCCGAGCCATGTCCAGTGCCGCGGCCGTGCGCCCGAGAATTGTATGCCCCAGCGTCATGGCCATCGGCTCGTTGGGCAACCGCTGAAAGAGCCAGTTGATCAGCCCGCCGTAAAACTCCACGACACGGCCCCGCCGCTGCGCTCGTCCGCCACAGGCCAGTCCCACGATTCCGACCAACAGTCCACACACGGTCCAAGGCGAGGCCCAGAGCAAGGCAACGAATGTTTTCACGTGGTTCTGCCTGCGTGTAAAAAGCCGCGACCGGTGGTCGCGAAAGGAGGCGCGACCAGCGGTCGCGGCTTTGTATTACGACTTCACATAGGTTACGATGATCAGGATATCGGACGGTGGAAAGGGGCTTGTGCCGAGCGAACCGGCGGCGTCGTTGGCCGGTTGGCTTTGCGGCGCGATGTTGCCGGTAATGGCCACGATCTTGGCCCCGCTGTCGCGGATCCACGTGTTGATTTCGTTCTCCAACGCCAGCGCATCGCTCTCGATGCCCTTGAAGATTTTGACTTGCTGCATGGGGTGTCCTCCTGGTCGGAAAAACGTCGGGCCCTGCTCTCCCATGAACGGAGCCCGACCGCTCAACGGTTTGGTGGTGTCGTGGGAATACGCCGCCATGCTAGCTGTAATGGGGATTTGTGCCAATAGGATCGAAAACGCGACATTGGCGCAATCACTATGACTACACTCGCGGTGGGCATCAAGAATCTTCTGTCGTCGTAAGTGCATTGCGCATAAGCTCTTACGAACTTTCGCTCGGTCTTTGGCATGGCAGATGCGGATCAATTGCAGTGAAACAACCTTTCCCCTTGTTCCAAAAAGGAGATGAACCATGAGACTTGCAGTCGCTTCACTGGCCGTTGTGGCCGCGTTGACTTTGGCAGCGGATCAGGCGTTGGCCGAGCGGACTCGCGCTTTGTCGTATCCGATGGCGGCCCATACGGCGGCCAAGTACGGAGTGCATCACCCGGGCCAAAACCGCGAGGTGATGCGTAATATGCACGCCGCCCGCGACCAGCAGGCCCGCCATGGCTCCTCTCGCCACCATGGGCAACGCAATCGTTACGGCCACGGGTCCCATTATCGTCCGGTGGTCGTCGTGCCGTCGCCTTGGATGTACAACCAATACTACGCGCCCTATCGGGGATTTTACTACTTCGCACCGGCCTCCGCGTTCGGGTTCGGGTTCTAGCGGACCGGGAAAACTACTGGCCTAACTCCCCTTTGGGTGCAATAATTACCTAGGTCGGGCAAGAATGGATCCGACCGCACTTTTGACAGGAGAGACTCATGAAACGATTTGTGATAGCCATTACGGCAGCGGGGCTTTTCGTCTTCACCGGCGGAGATGCCCAGGCAGCGACGGCCAGTTCCCAGGCCGTGGCAATTCAAGTGGCCGCCAATAGCGTGACGGCCCGCGGTTACCGTAGCCGGCACGTACATCGTGGTCACAGCACCGTTTACCGACAGCGCAGTCATTACGGCCACCGCGCCTACTACGGCGGCCACTACAGCCACTACCCGCGATATTATGACTACGGATCGCCGTACTACGGTTACAGGTCCTATCCGTATCGCCAGGGCGGGTTCAGCTACTACGGCCGCGGATTCGGGATCGGGATCGGCTGGTAGGCTATCGGTTACTCGACCGTATCGAGTTTCAAGTAGTCCAAGCCGAACATGTGGCGTTTAACCGCACGGGGATTCGCGCCGGTGATCTCGACGGTCAACGTGTGATCGCCGGCCGTGAGTTCGTGCGTGCCTAGCGAGACGACTTGGGTCGTTACGCCGTCGTTGATCAGGTCGATCTGATCGCCCAGCGGCTGGCCGTCGAGCGAGAGTTGCACGATGCCGTAGTCGATGGCTTTGGTCAGGGCCGCTTTGAGTTCATAGCTGCCCGCCTTCTCGACCGGAAAGCTCAACACGAGCTTGTCTCCCGGCTCGCCGCCGATCCACCAGAGCTGCTTGTGGTGGCTCCAGTTGAACTGGCCGACCTCTTGGACCTGCGTCTGGCCGTCGCCAGTCTTCTCGACGATCTTCAGCGATTCGCCCTCGAGTGCCCCTTCGACTTTGGGCACGGGAAGAGGTTCGCCGACGATCACTCGGGCCATGTCCGGAGCCGGGCCGTGGTTGCCTTTGGCGCCCGGGCGTCCGTACCAATAGGTTGTCGCCGCATAGGACACCTTGACCGGTCGCCAGTGCCAGACCTCCATGTCGAAGCGGAAATCTCGGGCGAAGGGAATCGCGTCGAGCAGCCGCACGCGGGTGTTGGTCACATGGCCCTTGTTGGCCGGACCCTCGGCCAGCGGCTGCGAGTGGAACGGCGATTGGAAGAACTCGGGCGTACACCAGGCATAGCCGTAGTAGTCCTCGGTGCCGGTGCCGAGGTGCGAGGGGAACTGTTGCCCGTCGAAATAGATCTTCTCATCGCCTTCACCCCACCAGATTTCGCTCGGGTTGTTCAGTGCCAAGTTATCGCCCATGTAGACGCCTTGGCCGGTGGCGATCAGGTAGTTCCAGTCGCGTTTCACGCTGGTGTCGATCGGGTATTCTTGCCGCCAGTTGGTATGGAAATACATCGAGCGGTCGTCCCAATCGAACGAAGCGACGGACGCCTTGGCCGAGATCTTCACGGCTTGCTTGCCGAGATTCTTCAACTCCATGGTGAACGACTCCTGAAAGGGCATGACCCAGTAGCAGGTCATCCGGCCGTTCTTGTCGACTTCGCGCCACCAGCCGCGATAGGGATTCACACCCACGCCGGAGCCGAAGAAATCACCCACCGGACACCAGACGGTCGGCTGGTCGTCGAAGGCGATGCTGATGACGGTTTCTCGCGTGGCGGCCTGCAGGTCGTCTGCGTCCAATTGGACGGACAGTTTCCTGACGGCCATTGCGCCTTTGAGTTTCATCACCATGCGATCGTCCGCCTGGAGCGTTTTGGAAGGCAACTCCAACTCTCGCAGGCCGTCAGAAAGGGCGCTGGCCGGCGCGAGCAGCGTCTTCTGCAACTTGGCGATCCGGTCCTTGGCCGCGTCGAACCCTTCGCGGCTGAACGATTCGACTTCCGTGCCCGGTTCGTAGGTGCGATAGTTGACCTGGTAGTAGAGTTGGTCTTCCGACTTCTTGGTCCTCCAGAAGTGCGGCCGGTCGTAGGTGATCATGCAGCGCTTGGCATAAGGGATCGGCAAGTAGAGGTTCATGCCGCGGGCGCGCACTTCCGAAAGCGGCGCACCGACCAGACCCTCGCCGCCGACGAGTTGCTGGACCGGCATTTCGATGACCGGCTCCTTGGCGTCGTCGATGTAGACCCGAACGGTCCCCAGCGGGTTGAAGGCAGTGGTCCAGATCCGCACGACACAGCCCGGTCCTTTGGCGTCGAGCATGACCCATTCCTCGCGGCCGTTATGCTGTTCGCTGCGGCGAAAATGACTCCAGTCGTTGTTGGCCATCCACGTGCCTTGATTTTGCGGCGTCACCGAGGCCGGATCGTAGCTGCTCTGTTGGAGGCAAGTATAGGCCGGCTTGGGAAACCGGGCCGCCGCCTCGCGGTCGACCATTTCGTCCAACAGCGACGCGAAGGTAATCGTGCCTTCGGCCGTCCGTGCGGTCGTTGTAATGCACGTCCAAAACATGGCCAAAGTAATCATGATTGCGGTCGGGATCGTTCGCATGAGCGTTTCTCCTGTGATTAGGTGGTTGAGTTGTGTGGCGGTTCTTCCTTGCCACCTCCCATTGCCTTTTGCATTCGATGGGTGTAGTGTGATAGATTAATCGTTCAATGTCAACCGGTTGGGCAAGATTCTATTGGGGAAAATCGCGTGTGCCACTGCTTCGCAGAAGCAGTGTTTTGGGACTTGCAAAGGAATTACTTGAGGAATTCGTTTAGCCGCCGCCGGCACGGCGGTGAGGGGCGGATCTTCAATCTCATCGCCGTGCCGGCGACGGCTAAACGCCTCACCGCCGTAGCGGCGGCTAAATGGTGGAAATATGCCACATCACGAAGACCGCTTCCTGGCAAACGACGGCTTGACCCTCTACCGCCAGTGCTGGACGCCGGACACAGCGGCCGAGGCCGTGGTGATCCTGATCCATGGGTTCACCGAGCACAGCGGGCGATATGCCGACGTGGCCGAGGTACTGGGCCGACATGGCTACGCGGTTCATGCGATGGATCTGCGAGGGCACGGCCGATCGGAAGGCGAGCGGATGTTCGTCAACTCGTTCGACGAGTACCTCGGCGATATGGATCGGCTGTGGGAATATGTCCAAGGCTACGAGCCAGGCAAACCGGTGTTCCTGCTGGGCCATAGCATGGGCGGGGCGATCGTCGCGCGGTTTGCCATGACGCGGCAACCGGAGGTGAACGGACTGATCCTAAGTGCCCCGGCCTTGGGCGTTGGCCATGGCCTGTTTCCCGTGCTGCGTAAGTTGGCGCCGTTGGCGAGCCGATGGTTTCCCCGACTGAGGGTCGTACGGATGGGCAGCGACTGGCTCTCGCGCGATCCGCAAGTGGTGGCCGACTTCCGCGACGATTTGCTGGTCTTCCACGACCGCTTTCCAGTTCGCATCGGCGCCGAACTCCTTCGCATGGCCGGAGAACTCCAAGATCAGGCCCCGGCCATGCGGCTGCCGTTTCTAATCCTTCACGGCACGGGTGATCGGGTCGTCGGCTTCGGGACCAGCCAGGAATTTCACGATCGGGCCGGCTCGACCGACAAGGCGATCCGCCTCTACGAGGGCCTGTACCACGACCTGCTGCACGAGCCCGAGCGGGAACAGGTGCTCGCGGACCTGATCGGGTGGCTGGACGACCGTCGCTAGCCGTTGGTTGCAGTCCGAATACCCGTATGCTACGCTGGTCATATCGCTTGCGGCTTTGCAACCCACCCTCGAACCAGGAGTCCCGCCATGAGAACCGTACTGACCATCACGCTGATCGGCCTACTCTCGCTTTCGCTTACTCACACGGCACGTGCGGCCGACAACAGCCCGCCGGAAGGTTTCAAGGCCCTGTTCAACGGCCGGGATCTGACCGGTTGGAAGGGGCTCGTCGGCAACCCGGTAACTCGCGCCAAGATGAGCTCGGAAGAGTTGGCCAAGGCCCAAAAGGCGGCTGATCGGCGCATGAGAGAGAGCTGGAAGATCGAAGACGGTGCGCTGGTCTTCAGCGGCAAGGGCGACAGCCTTTGTACGGCCAAGGACTACGGCGATTTCGAACTCTACGTCGACTGGAAGATTCTACCGGACGGCGACAGCGGCATCTATCTGCGCGGCAGCCCCCAGGTGCAAATCTGGGACTCGGGCCACTGGAAGATCGGCTCCGGCGGGCTGTACAACAACCAAAAGAATCCCTCGAAGCCGACCAAGATCGCCGACAAGCCGATCGGCCAATGGAACACCTTCTACATCAAGATGGTCGGCGAGAAGGTCACGATCAAGCTCAACGGCCAACTGGTGGTCGACAACGTCGTGCTGGAAAACTATTGGCAGCGTGACAAGCCGATCTATCCCACCGGCCAAATCGAACTGCAAAACCACGGCAACACGCTCTGGTTCAAAAACGTCTACCTCCGCAAGGTCGGGAAGTAGCCGCTTGCGGCTTTGCAGCGCGCACCTAACGCGTCGTCTGCCCGGGTGAAACATTGGCCGCCTGCTGCGAATACCATTGCTTCCAGCGGCGGATGCGGTCGGTCGTGCTGGCGGTTGATGCGTCGTCGGTTTGGCCCATATCGCGGCCGACGACCTTGGGCAGCGCGGCCAAGGCGGCGCGGCGGACCGAGGCCGGACTGTCGAGCATGCGGATCAACTCGGGCAGGAACCTTCGGTCGGCCAGATCGCCCATGGCTTCGGCCGCTTTCAGTGCCGTCTTCGGATCGCCGCTGTATGCAAGCCGGGTCAGCTCGGCCGCTCCCTGGCTGTCACCTAGCAAAGTCAGAGCCACGGCCGCCTCGAGTCGCAGCAGTTCGTTTCGCCCGACAAGTAATCGCTGCAACGGGGTCGTGTCGTCGAGCCGACCGCCTCGTGCGAGTGCCCGGACCGCTGCGATCACGATCGTTTCGTTCTTGTCCTCCAGCGCCGGCAGCAGGACCTTGGCGTGTCGGGGATCAGGGTGGGCGGCCAGATGCCGGCAGGCTTGGCGGCGGACTTCCGGCCGAGGATGGCTCAGCCCCGCGTAAGCCAGCCGCAGTGCCGGTTCGCTCCCGTCGCGGCTAACCGCCTTGAGCGCACTTTGCCAAATCAGTTGATCCGGCTCGCTGGTGACCAATTCGGCCAAACGGGCCGCGGCCAAGGGCCCCAGCGACCGCTTCTCTGACAACTGGACCAACTCCTCGGCCGCCAGACGGCGTGGACGCAAATCTTCAGATTGCAAACGATCGAGTGCGTCGAAAGCCGGTTCCAACGGCGGCAATAGCGTTTGATAGACCGACTCGGACAAGACCTGACGCCGCTCGATTACGATTTGCTCCAACGCGCCGAGGAGCTTTGGTCCCATGGCGGCCAGGGCTGCCGTGTCTTGCTTCTTCAGCAACTGCTCGATGCGGTCCAACTCGGCCGCGGTGGCTTTCGGCATAGGCGCTTTGGCAGCATGATTCAGCGC
>CAYYOX010000023.1:21099-24353 GCA_964473065.1 uncultured Planctomycetaceae bacterium
ATCAGCCCGAATCCCTTTTGAACCTTGCCGCGAAGCGCTTCCAAGGCGTCGGCCCGCCGTTGCGGCGAACCTTCAGTCGGGAAGTTGACGGCTTCGGACCACTTGGCGGCCAAACGCTCGGCAGCCACCTTGCGAGTGGTCATGTTCCGGCTCGCCAACGCCTCGATCAGCAACGGGCCGGCCTTCTTCGTGGGCCACGCGGCCAGCGACTCGACGACCTGCTCTTGCACTTGTACACTCGGGTCTTGCAACAGCTTCTTAGCCACCGCGACCGCTTGACGATCGGGGTTGGCGGCCAAGACTTTGGCTACTTGCAGGCGAACTCGCCACTGCTTGTCGTCGGCCTTTTCCAACGCGGACTCGACGACGCCCGCCTGAGCCATGGCCGAAACGGCCGTTGCCCGGATTCGTTCGTTTGCGTCATCGAGAAGCTCATCGAGCTTTGCCAAGGCTCTCTTGTCACCCAAGGTTCCCAGCGCGGCAACGGCTTCCGTGCGAATCTGAATCTCCGGATCCCTCAAGGCGGCAGCCACGCGGTCGCGGGCCTGGGGAGACTTCGATTTGGCCAAGGCTCTCAACGCGACGGCCCGAATTCTTGCGTCGGGGTCTTCCGTGAGATTGATAACATCGGCCGGCAGCTTCCCGCGGCTTTCGCTCCATGCCCGGGCCGCTTCCAATCGTACCAGCGGCGAACGGCTCAACGCCGCGTCGAGGAAACGCCCGTCATTGGCCGGGTCGACGTGTCGGGCCAGACTGCGAATCAACTCGGCGTGCAGCGTCGCGTTGTAGATCGGGCCGCCTCCCGCTTGATTGCCGTAATGATCGACCAACTCCCGCAATAGAGTCAGCGAGACCGAAGGCTCCAGGCGGCCCAGGGCTTCGACCGCCGCGCACCGTAGCGGCAAGTTCACTTTCGGCGCCCGGACCGTATCGGCCAGACGTTCTGCCCCGGCCGGATCCCCCAGCCGCGCCAAGGCGATTGCCGCGTTGGCTGCCAGGATCGGATCCTTGTCTTTCAAGAAGTTTTGGAATTTCGGTCGACGAGCGGCCGACCGGGATAACAGGTCTTCCAGGTGGGGATAGCGCCAACGGTAATCGGCCGACTTGCCTGTTGCACGAATCCAAACGCTGCGACCCTCCTGGTCATGGCCTTGGGCCAATATGGCCCGATCATCGGCCGCTGCTGGGTCGGAGGACTCCGCGTCGTCCGGGGATGCGGGCTCGTCGGCGGCGAAGAACCCATCGAAGCCTTCTTCCGGCCAGTGCCACCGCGCACAACCGGAGATCGTCAAACAGGCCAAGAGACATGCGGCCAGTCCCAGGCCGGCCCGTCCCAGGCCGCCGGGAGATCGCTGTTGGGATATCAACACGTTAGGCAATTCCTTTTGCCAAAAAGTGAAAATGAGGGTGTCCGGGAATTCCGTAGGTCAGGGCTTGCCCTGACACAGTGGAGTGATGACATGCGACGAGGCGAACTGGTAGCTACGGTCGCCAGACCGTGGTTTCCGATGCCGATCCACGCTCTGGCGAGCGTAGCTACGACTGTTATTGATTGACGGTTCCTAACTTCCTTGTTTGATCAACTCTCGCAACGCGACGGCTTCCGTTTTCATATTGTCGATTAGTTCATCTTCCTTGAGTGACTCGTCGTCGAGCAGGGCAAGTAGTGCTCGAAGTGATTTTGCTACGCCGCCGACAAGCTCCTTGTGCGGCGCTTCGGTGGCCGCGGCGGACACTCCGCCGGCGACCGACTCGTCCACGCCCGTCAATCCGATCAGGGTGGCCTGAAGGCGATATTTCAGTCGGCGTCGTGAAAGTTCCTTGGCCTTCAGTTCGGCCGCACAGGCATCGAGCGCCAATTGCCCCAACCCGGTGGCTAATTGGGAAGCATTCAACTGGGCGCCTCGAAACTTGAGTTGACCAAGGGCCTCGGCCGAAATGCATCGGGTGCGCAAGGGCACTTTCGAGTCGGCCACCACCGCACCCAAGGCCAGCGCCACGGCATTGTTGCTACCCAAATCGCCAAACGCCTCCAATCCCCTGGCCGCTTGCGAGCGCATCCAGGCATGGCCGACTGGCGAGGTTTCGGCCGGTCGTTCCGATTTCAAGATGGCCAGCATCGCGTCGGCTACCTTTTGTCGGGCGTCGCTTTCGCTGATCCCCATGTCGGCGTGGCGTACCAAGCCGACTAACGCACCGATGCGAAGCAACTCGGGATGTTGCTCGTCGGCAACGATCTGAAGCAGGAAATCTCGCGCCGCGGGAAGCGGCACGGGAAGCTCGGAAGATCGGGGCGCCTCGCGGGCGTTGAGATCTCCGATCATCAATATCGCGTTGTCCCGCAATGCCGGATGGTAATTTCCCAGAGCGCGTTTTCCCAGATAGTCCAGCACCAGCGAGGTCAGATGGTCGTGTACCTCGGACGGCATCCCGGCCCTGCCGCATTGCTTCAGGCTGACCGTCAGTTCGCTGCGGAAAGACTTCAGCCGCGACGTATTGTCCGCCGGATCCTCATACGACGACCATCGGGCCAGGAAGTAGTCGGTGAGATAGGAGTCGAACAGCGTCTGCTCACTGCCGGAGAATTGTCCGGCTTGCAGCATCCGTCCCACGGCCGACCGCTTGTTTTTCAGTTCCGCTTTGATCGGGTCCTGGAGAAACTCCGTCGTCGAGGCCGCCGGAGTGGAGTCGTCCGCGGGCGTAGAGTCGTCCGGCGGAGTATCCTGGGCCATGGCGGTCGCCGCGCACAGACCGATCCCGAGGATCGCTTGCCATAGGACCAAGCGAACGAGAAGTCGGCTGCCGGGATGATACTTTAGGTGGTATGTCATATAACCAAGATTGATTGCATGCTGGCCGCATAAACCGCCACGATTATATAGACTACCAACGATAGGGGATTGCTGTCAAGTTGGATAAACCGCACCCCCCGTTAGGGCGGCTTCCCGATAGCGCGGCCAGTGGCATCTTGCACGCTCGACCGCTTTGGCCAAGACCGCGTATAGGAATGACGAAGCACGAATGACGAAACGGAGAATCATACGTTAGTCATTCGTCATTCGGATTTCGTCATTTGGATTTCCTAGCGGTGGGTCTTCGTTCCTCGACCCGTCCTTTTCTAGAACAGTCGAGGACTTTTTGCGAGTCATGCCGTATTGGCAAATGACCCTTGGCTTAAGCAGCGTACTGGCCGTACTTCTCGACGGCCTTCCACATGGCGAAGATGTTCTCGATCGGCACATCCGGTTGAATGA
>CAYYOX010000024.1:0-7634 GCA_964473065.1 uncultured Planctomycetaceae bacterium
CGATTTTACCTTCTGCTAGATGACTGCTCACTTTACGCGAAAGCGGCGACTGGAGTCGCCTCCTACAAAAACCTCAGTATAGCTGGTGCGTGTCGCATCACTGCAGCTTTTCAAGTCGCTGTTTGGCCAACGGGACCTTGTCGCTTTGGGGATATTTTTCGATCAATGTTTGATACTGTTTGACGGCCTGACTCTTTTTGCCGAGGACTTCGAAGCATCGGGCCGCTTCGTAGGTGGCATTGGCCTGCCATTGGGGATAGCCATAGCCGAAGATCACCTTGAAGAAGCTCTTGACGGCTTCGGCATGTTGCTTCTGCTCGAACTGGACCTCGCCGATCATGAACTGGGCCCGTGCGGCCGGCTCGGCGTCCGACTTGGTCAGCACCTGCCGGTAGATCGCCACGGCCTCGTCCAGGTTGCCCAGGTTCTGTTGGGCCCAACCTTGCTCGTACAAAGCTTGCGGCACGTGGGGTGAATCGGGGAACTGCTCGACGCACTGGCCAAGCAGCTTGAGGCTCTCGTTGAATTGATCGAGTTGACCGGCCGCGATGCCTGCGTGCAACAGGCTTTGGACCTTGGCCTCCGGGTTCGAGGGGTTTTTGACCGTCGCGTAGGCGGCCAAGGCTTCCTTGTACTTGTGTTGTTTGAAGAAACACTCGGCCTCCATGAACGCGGCGTCGTCGGTGAGCGTCCCCTCGGGCCAAGTGGCCCGTTGATTTCGAAAGGCCTGCTGGGCCTTATCGAGATCACCGCTTAGGTAGTAGCTCAGGGCGAGCTTGTAGGCGGCCTCTTCGCCAAGCTGGGTCTTGCCGGCCTTGGTCATCGCGGCCTGGTAGGCGGCGACGGCCTGATCGTACTTCTTTTGCTCGAAAGCGAAATCGCCGATCAGATAGTGACTGTCGGCGGCCAGGGTGCTGTCCGGATGTTTTTCGACCAGCAGGGCAAATGTGGCGGCGGCCTTGGCCTCTTTCTTGAGCGATTTTTGGGCCCAGCCCAACTCGTACAAGGCGTCGGCCGCTTCAGTGTAGTCGGGATCCTCCTTGAGCAATGTCTCGAACGTGGCCACGGCCTGATCGAATTGTTTGAGCCCCTTTTGGCACATCCCCAACACGTGCCGGGCACGCGACCTCTCGGCACTCGACGGCTTGGAGGCCAGGAATGCCTGCAAGTCTTCGGCCGCCGGGGCGAACTTCTTCAATTGGCGTCGGGCCATCCCGCGGCCATACCTGGCCCGGGCGATCAGCTTGCTTTGCGGATGATTCTGGAGGAGCGCATCGAATGCGGTCTCGGCGGCCGCATGGTCCTTTCTCCCCAATTGGGCCCAACCCAGCCCGTAAAGGCTCTGCGAAATCAGGCGGCTTTGGGGCCAGGTCTTGGCGATCAATTGATACTCGGCCGCCGCGGCGTCCAAGTCGCCACCGAGCCGGGCACTCTCGCCGAGGCGGTAATGGGCCAGATCGAGCAGTCGGCTCTGCGGGAACTCATCGACGACCTGCCGGGCATGTTGCCTGGCCTTGGCGTGGTCTTGCGTCTGCTGGGCCGCGTATGCCAACACGAGGTGTGCGTCGTCGGCCAATTTCCATTTCGGGCCGGCCTTAAGCGAAGCCTCCAGCGAGGCGACGGCCGGGGCGAACTGTTTCAATGCCACCTGGGAGCGGCCGATCCGGTACCAGGCCTCGGCCAGTAGCTCGGGGTTCTTGATTTCGCCGACGACCGGTTGCAGAGCGGCGATCGCTGCGGCGTATTTCTTTTGCAGATGCAGCGCCGTGCCGCGGTGGACTTTCCAGATTTCGGCGTCCGAGTCGTCCGACGCCGCGGCGAGCAGTTCGTCGTAGAGCTTCTCGGCCATGGCGAACTGGCCGCCGAGCAATTTGCTTTCGGCCGCCACGTGCTTCACGCCGATGCTAAGTTCGTGCTTCGGGTAGGCCTTGGCGAAGGCTTGGGCCTGCTTTGTGGCCGTGGGGTAGTCGCGTTGGTTCATCGCAGCGAACGCGGCCATATAAAGGGCCTGCGGAGCGATCGGATCGGCCGGATGTTTTGCGGCCAAGGCGGCATACAGGCCGACCGCCTCGCCTCGACGCTGCGGGATCTCGTAGATCGCGTCGGCTTGGTCCATCAGCAGTTCCACGGCGAACGGGCCTTCTGTTGCGGTCGCAAGGGCCTTCTCTACGGCGGCTAAGGCTTCGGCCGGCTGTTTCTCTTTCAACAGCCCCCGGGCGATCCAGTGGGCCGCCTCGGCCGTGGAGGGACCGGCCGCGTCGACGATTTGTTGCAGCAGCGGGCGAGATTTGGCGAAGTCGCCGGCCGTGAAGTACTTCTTGCCCGCCTCTAGTTGGCACAAGGCGACGTATTTCGAGCCGGAAAACTTCGTCGGGACCGAGGCGTAGACGGCAGCCGCCTGGGCAAACTGCTTCATGGCGGCCAACGCATCGGCCTGCCGGACGGTCGCGTAGTCGGCCATTTTGAAACCCTCGACCGCCGCACTGGCCGTATAGGCCTTGACCGCCTTGGCATACTGCTTCAAGGCGAACAGCGACTCGCCGCGCCACATGGTGGCTTCGGCCGCTTGGGGATGTTGGGGATACTTTTCGAGAAATGCCTTGTAGGTCGCCAAGGCTTCGGCGTGTTGCCCTAATTCGGTTTGGGCTACGCCCAGGGCGAACTGCGAGCGGGCGGCCAGTTTATCCTCGGGATATTTCTGGACGACTTGTGCATACTGCCCGACCGCCTCTTTCTTCTTACCCCGATGATAAAGACACTCGGCCCGATAGAAGGTGGCGTCGGGGGCGTGCGGACCTTCGGGGAACTTGGCGGCCAGCGTGGCGAACGTGGTTGCGGCCGCGTCGTAGAGTTCCGGCTTCCCGGCAAAGGCCATGTTGTATTGCGTCAAGCCGAGGTTCAGATAGGTGTCGCCGAGCAACTCGAACTCGGGAAAGTCTTTGACGAGCTTCTCGAAGGTGTCGACCGCCTGCTTCAGTTGGTCGGTTTTCGAGTAACAGACACCCAGGTAATAGGTGGCCTTGGCGGCCCGGGAATCTTGCTTGTAGTCGTCAAGGAACTCGGCCCACTGCTCGGCGGCCAGTTCGTAGGCCTCGGCGTTATGCATTCCGGCGGCCGCGTTATAGAGTCGGGTCGCTTCCGGGGCGTCATCTTGAGCCACAGCGGCGGACGAGAGAAGTGCTGCGGCAAGCAGCACGCACAGCGCAATGCGAATCGAGAACCGATTTTTCATCGAGAGAATCTCTTTAGCCGGAGGTTTTCTGTTCCGAGGTAGGACGACCGTGTGGACCCTCAGCGGATCGACCGGCCGGATGATCCGTGAGGGTCAATCGCTTTGGCAGTGTAGTCATTGTACCAAAGGCTGGACGCATCAGGACCCCCCCGAGGGACGCGGGCCCGGTGCAGTCTTCGCTTCTATCCATTATTTCCAGCCTTCGCCCGGTATGCGAGCGGAAACGCCGCCCGCCGCCCCTTTTGGCCCGTTGTAGTGCCTTTACTGTCGGGGTAATCCGCATAATCCCTATTATTTTCTGGGCCACCACCGCACCATCGAGGGGCCTGTTCGTGAGTTGCCTCTTTTACGCATGCCCCAGGCCCATAGTTCTGGCGTTCTTTCTCCCGAGTGCTTGCTGTCGGGCGGGTAACGTCTTATGATGTTGCAACGTGCTTCCCTCCCGAACAGAAAGAGGAAAAAAGGGGACTGGCTCCGAGCACGAATAAATGCCAGACCCGCCGGAAATCTCCCCGGCTCGGTGCCTGTCCCCCTTTTTCCACCGAACAGAAAGATGCAACTTTGACACCTGAGATTCTTCCCGCCGGCGTGGGGCATTGGCAGGCTTTCGGCGCCTTGGTGCTGGTCCTGCTGGTGCTCGATCTGCTGGTCTTCCACCGGCACGACCGTAAACCGAGCCTACGGGAATCGGCCGGCTTTACGGCCTTTTGGATTGCCGTGGGCCTGGCCTTCAACGTGGTGATCTGGGTCTGGGGGATCCAACTGGGGTTGGGTTCCGATCCCGGCTTGAGGTTTCTGACCGGCTACCTGGGCGAGGTGGGGGTGTCTGGCGTGTATGGTGGGTGGTGAGTGGTGATCGTTCGGTGGTGAGGGTGTCCCATGGTGTAGAAGTATCGGTGCGTTTTCGGGGGCATGCTGGGGTCGTACGTGGTGGGGGCCGTGTTCATCCTCGGCGGCCTGGAGTTGATTCACAGATTCTCCTGGGTTGAGCCGTTTTTCGGCGCATTCTTGATCTACACGGCCTACAAGCTGGCCCGACACACCGAAACCGACGTGCACCCGGACCGAAACATCCTGCTGAGGACGGCCCGGCGTTTCTTTCCGGTCACCAGCGGTGATCACCACCAGCACGGTCATTACTTTTTTGCCAGGGAAGAAGGGCGGTTGTGCATCACGCCCATGTTCTTGGTCCTGCTGGTAATCGAGAGCACGGACGTGATGTTTGCCGTGGACAGCGTGCCGTTCATCATTGTCATCACGGAGGACCCGTTCATTGCGTTTACGTCGAATATCTTCGCCATCCTGGGGCTTCGGGCGCTCTACTTCCTATTGGCCGATGTGATCGAGATGTTCTGCTACTTGCATTACGGGCTGGCGGCCATTTTGGGATTTGTGGGCGTGAAGATGATCGGCAAGTGGGGGCTCGGCGAGGACCTGGTGCCGATCTGGGCCTCGCTGTTGACGATTTGCCTGTTGCTGGGACTCTCGATTATCGCGTCGCTATGGGTTGGTAAACGTGACGAGGCGGAAGTCGTTCCGGAAGAGGCGGGTGAGCCGGAAGCGGACGAGCGGTGAAATAAGGACGGGGAGGAAAAAGGGGAAAAAAGGAAAAGGGGAAAAAGAAAAAAGGAAAGGAAAGGAAAGGAAAGAGGAAGAACCATGCGAGTGTTGTTTGGGAAAGTCTTAGGGGTTGTTTTTTGTGGTCTGTTTTCGGTTGTCGCATCGGCGGCCGAGCCTAATACGCTGACTGAAGAGGAACTGGCCCAGCGGTGGATTCAACTGTTCGACGGTGAAACGCTCTTTGGATGGAAGGCGGCGGGTGACGCGAATTGGAGCGTGGTTGACGGGGTGATTACCGCCACCGAAGGCACGCCGGGGTTGTTGCACACGACTAGTCAGTTCGGTAACTATGTGCTGAAGCTCGATTTTCGTAGCGAAAAAGGGGCCAACAGCGGTGTGTTTCTGCGGACCAGTCCCAAGCCGGCCGAGAAGAACGGGCGGTGCTACGAGGTGAACATTGCCGACTGGGGCACGAACGATTGGCCCACAGGAAGCATCGTTCACCGCAAGCTGTCTGAAACGTTACACGACAGTACGGATTGGCAAACCTTCGAACTGATGGCCGACGGGCCGAACTTCTCGGTGAAACTCGACGGGCAAACGATCGTCGAATACACCGACCCCAAGCCGCTGGGCCGGGGATTCATCGGTCTGCAGTTTCGGCAGGGGAAGATCGAGTTTCGCAACATCAGGCTCAAGCCGCTGGGGGCCAAAAGCCTCTTCAACGGCAAGGACCTCGCCGGCTGGAAAACCTACCCCGACATGCCGAGCGTCTTCTCAGTCACGCCGGAAGGTGACCTGAACGTCAAGGACGGCCGCGGTCAATTGGAGACGGTCGGGCAGTACGACGATTTTACGCTGCAGTTTGACGTGTTCGTCAACGGCGAGGCGCTCAACTCGGGCATCTTTTTCCGTTGTATCCCGGGCCAGCAGATGAACGGGTACGAGTGCCAGATTCAAAACGGCTTTCTCGACGGCGACCGGACCAGGCCGCAGGACTGTGGCACGGGCGGATTCTTCCGCCGCCAGAATGCCCGACGAATCGTGGCCGACGATTTTGCCTGGTTTCAGATGACCCTGCACGCCGACGACCGGCACATGGCGGCCTGGGTCAATGGCTATCAGGTGAGCGATTGGACCGATACTCGCAAACCGCACGAAAATCCCCGCAAGGGACTGCGCAAAGAGCCCGGCACGATCATGATCCAGGGCCACGATCCGACGACCGATCTGTCGTTTCGCAAGTTGCAGATCGCGGAGCTTCCCCCGCGTTAGGGGTAGGCGGCGGGCGTTTTCGCGGCGAATCCAAATTGACGCATATCAGGCTGGGGTATACCATTAGGCTGTTCGACCGGCGCGCCGGTCCTGTTTGAACTCCCTGCTATTGTGGAGGTATCTTGCCATGACGCTCAAAGACATCCTGGACTCGAAGGGTGACGCCGTCTTAACTATCGGTCCCGACGCGACGCTCGCAGACGTAGCCCAAAAGCTGGTCGAGCACAACATCGGCTCGTTGGTCGTGTGCCGAAAAGACGCCCAGGGAAACGACGAACTGGTCGGAATCATTACCGAGCGCGACCTGTTGCACTCCTGGGCCCAAGGCAACGAGGACCTGACCGCCGTGCAAGTCCAACGGATCATGACCGCCGAGTTGGTGACGGCTTCTCCGGCAGACCCGGTCGAAAAGATCATGGGCCTGATGACCACCAAACGGATTCGCCACCTGCCTATCCTCAGCGAGGGAAAGCTCGCCGGCCTGGTCTCCATCGGCGACGTGGTCAAGGCGCACTTGAACCACCTGGCTGTGGAGAACAAGTTTATGAAGGATTACATCCAGGGGTAAGCTTGCCGGCAACTTGATCGCTTTACTCAAGCTGTAAACGTTTCGTTCGTCACCACCGGGGACAAGCCCCGTGGCGGCGTTTTCGGTCCAACTGAAAACTAACCACTGACCACCAACCACTAACCACTAACCACTCTTCCCCGTATCACGTTACCTGATATCGCTCGACCTTCCCACGATCCACCTCGACACCTAGCCCTGGAGCTTGCGGGACGGTCATCATTCCGTCGACGACTTCCAGCGGTTCTCTCAGTATGTCGTCGTGCAATTGGTGGTAATCGCACTCGTTGCTGTTGGAAAAGGCAGGGGTCGAGGCTGCCAATTGGAGCATGGCGGCCGTGCCGATTCCCAACGCACTGCCGCCGCCAAGCACCACGGCCATCTCGCCCGCCTCGGCCACGGCCGCACACTTCCGTGCCATGGTAAGACCGCCCACCCGGTTCGGGTCGACCACCGCCAGCGGCGCTGCGCCGGCACGGATTGCCGCGAGCAACTCGCCGGGGCCCCGGATCGCTCGGCACACGGCCAACGGAACGCTCGTCTGGCGTCGTAACGAGGCAACTGATTGCAAATCGGACGCTTCCAGCGGATCGAGGAAGAACTGCAACTCGTCCCGCTCTAATTCGGCACACAGGTCGCGGGCCGAGTCGAGGTCGAACTTGGCCGCCCCGTCCAGACGCAATTCAGCCCGATCCGCCACGCTCTGGTGAACCGTACGAAACGCTCTTAAGTCGTCGTCCACATCACCGCGGCAGGTTACCATCTGCGAGTGGAAGCCTTGCTCGGCCAGTTCGCGGGCAAGGTGCCCCAGGCGGTCCGTGTCCAGACTGCGGAGCCTGAGAGTCACTGGGATGCGTTGCCGATACTCGCCGCCGAAGAGGTGGCACAACGGTTGCCCGACCGTGCGCCCGATCAAGTCCCAAAAGCCGATCTCCAACGCACATCGCAGGGCCGGATCGGCCAACGATCTGTTGGCCTCGCTTCACAACCGTCCGACGG
>CAYYOX010000024.1:7644-8912 GCA_964473065.1 uncultured Planctomycetaceae bacterium
CTGTGGGCTGATTTGATATGGATCATTTGACCCGTGAGCGTTACGCGCCGATGCCGTGGAGGCGCCATGAGGGATCCACGTTCGGCGGCCAATCAATCTCGCTGAGGAAATTCACGCCGTCCATTTCCCACACCTGGAGGGCGCCGCTTGTGGTGCTGCCTGGCAGATGCCAGAGGATGTCGGCCTTGCCGTCGCCGTTGAAATCGCTGACAGCGACGATCTTCCAGTTCTGATTGCTCACGTCCGGCAGCTTGGCGCTGCCGGCGAAGGTCCGGCCGTTCATCAGCCAGATCGAATTACGCCCATCGGCCCTGTTACGCCACAGGATGTCACTCTTGCCGTCGTTGTTGAAATCGCCGATGCCGCCGACATACCAATCAGCCCCGGCAGTCCTGATTTGCCCGCCGCGGTCAAAATCACTCCCGTCCATAAGCCACACGCAATGCCTGCCGGTACCCGGATTCCGCCACATCCTATCCGCCTAGTCGACGCCGCTGACGTCCGCGAGGTGTAGCAGGCTCCGCCCGGCCAGCACCGGCAAGATGGCCTCGCGTCGGGCGGCCAACTCGTCAGGCCGCCACGGCAAGTCGCCTTCGCCCCAGCCTTCCAGGCCCGAGTCGGTCGTCAGCCGCACCAACACCGAACGCACAGGCTCGGTCGATTCGGCCCGCCCGACTTGCACCAGAATGAATTCCAAATCGTTGATTATCATGGGACACCCGGCTGGGAACGTAACGGCTCCGGCAAGAGAAAACGCACTTGTTCTTCGCGAATCACTCGGCTTTCGACAGTGGCGTCGAAACTACTTTGCAGCAGATCGACGCACTCTTGCACGATCGTCTCCGGGGCGCTGGCGCCGGCGGAAACGACGACCGTCTCCTTGCCACAGAACCAGCTTAGGTCAATATCCCCCGGCCCGTCAACCAGATGGGCCGCCACACCGCTCGAACCAGCCAGTTCGGCAAGTCGCTGGCTGTTGGAACTGTTCTGACTGCCCACGACCAGCACCACGTCAGCCTCGCGGGAAAGGACCGAAATGGCTTCCTGGCGGTTCTGCGTGGCGTAGCAGATGTCTTTCAGCGGCGGGCCTTCGATATGGGGAAACCGCGCTTTCAGCCGAGCAATGATCCGCTGGGCCTCGTCTAGCGATAGGGTCGTTTGGGTTAAATAGGTCAACTTTGCGGAGTCGGGTACTTCCAGGCGGGCCGCGTCCTCGGGGCGCTGGAGAAGGATAATCGATTAGGGCGCCGGTGCCATGGGGCCGAGCC
>CAYYOX010000024.1:8922-17131 GCA_964473065.1 uncultured Planctomycetaceae bacterium
GGCGTAGCAGATATCCCCCTTGGCCGGGCCGACAATGTTAGGAAAACACTCCCGCAGCCGCCCGATGATCCGCTCGGCGTCGTCGACCGATAGCGTCGTCTGGGTCAGGTACGCCACCCGGTCCGGATCTGGCACATCGAGCCGGTCGACGTCCTCCGGGCAGCCGACCAGCACGATCGACTCGGGCGCCTCGCCCATGGTGCCGATCACCTCGTCGTGCCCGGCATGGCCGATCAACAGGATCGTAAAACCTTCTTCGGCGAATCGGATCGCCTCGCGATGCACTTTGGTGACCAACGGGCAGGTGGCGTCGATCGTCTTGAGCTCTCGCTGCCGGGCCATTTCCCGCACCTCGGGCGAGACGCCATGGGCCGAATAGAGCAGATGAGCACCCCGTGGCACGTCGTCAATTCGGTTGACGAAAACGACCCCCTGCCGGCGAAACCGCTGGACCACCCAGGTGTTATGCACGATTTCGTGATAGACATAAACCGGCGTGCCAAACCGGCGGATCGCCAACTCGAGGCTCTCGATCGCCATATTCACCCCGGCACAAAACCCCCGGGGACCGGCCAAAATGATACGCATGGTTCCCTCATTCATCCCCTAACATCATAATGGACCCACGAATCAGAATCCAGCCGCTTGCGGCTTTGCCCAGCCGCTGGCAGCTTTACAGAGCACAACCGAAAATGTCGACCCACATATCCATATCCCCATCCGAAGCCCGCCGCTATTGCCGCCGCTTGGCCACGCGTCACTACGAAAACTTCACGGTAGCCACCCGGCTGCTGCCCGCCCACTTGCGCCAACACTTCTGCAACGTCTACGCCTACTGCCGCTGGGCCGACGATCTGGCCGATGAGACCGCCGACCCCCAGCAGAGTCTCGCGGCATTGGACGCGTGGGAGCAGCAACTCGACGAGTGCTATCGGGACCATATCACCCACCGGAATACCCACCCGATCTTCGTGGCGCTGGGTGAAACGATCCGCCAGTTCGAGATTCCGCGAGAGCCGCTGACCGATCTGCTGGTCGCCTTCCGCCAAGACCAACACGTCACTCGCTACGAAACGTTCGAGGAGTTGCTCGGTTACTGCCGCAATTCGGCCAACCCGGTCGGCCGGCTGGTGCTTTGCCTGGGCCGTTGCAACACGCCGGACCGGCAATCGCTTTCCGATTCGATTTGCACGGGCCTGCAACTGGCCAATTTCTGTCAGGACGTGGCCCGCGACTATGACCTCGGGCGGATCTACTTACCCCAGGCCGATTGCCGCCGGTTCGGGTTCACCGAAGCGGACTTCGCCCGAGGGAAATGCAACGATGCCTTTCGGCAACTCCTTGCGGCCAAGGTGGACGAGGCCGAAGATTGGTTGCGACGCGGGTTGCCACTGCTCGAGATGATGCCGGCCGACCTGTGTTTGCCGGTGGCACTGTTCCTTCACGGCGGGCTGGCTATCCTTGAGGCCGTCCGCCGCCAAGATTTCGACGTATGGACTTCCCGGCCCGAGGTCTCGAAGCCACAAAAGCTGCGATTGCTGGCTAGTTGCTGGTGGCGACTGCGACGTGGTACGTTCAGCAAGAACTTGTAAAGGGAGCCCGTTTAGCCGTCGCCGGTACGGCGATGCAATGTTTATCCGTCGCCGGTACGGCGATGTAATTCGAGGTCCACCTCTCACCGACGTGCCGGCGGCGGCTAAACGACCCAACGGCAAAACCGGGAAGCAATTCCCCAAGGAACACGCGTGACGAATTCTCAGCAGATGATCGAAGTCAGCTATGAGGCTTGCCGTCGGATCTGTCGGCAGGCCGGCTCGAATTTCGTTGCCAGCTTCCTCTTGCTGCCGAGGCCGAAGCGTCGAGCCATGCGGGCGCTCTACGCCTTCATGCGCCACACGGACGATTTGGCCGACAACCCCGATCCGTTGCCCGCTCGCACCGAAGCCCTTGCCCGATGGCGAACGGCGTTGGATCGGGCCCTCTCGGACGATCTCGAACCGGCGGACGACGAGAGGGCCATATTGCCTGCCTTGGCCGACACGGTTCGGCAGTTTCGGATCCCGACGGAGCACTTGCATGCGGTCATCGACGGCGTTGGGATGGACCTCTGCCGACGCCGCTACGAGACGGTCGCCGAACTGGAAGGCTACTGCCGTCGGGTGGCCTCGGCGGTCGGGTTGGCGTGTGTGCATGTTTGGGGCTTTCGCGGCCCGGAAGCCTTCGAACCGGCCGAGAAATGCGGTCTGGCCATGCAGTGGACCAACATCCTCCGCGACATCAAGGAAGACGCCGCCGCCGATCGCGTTTATCTTCCGTTGGAGGACCTGCGGCAATGCGACTACACGGTCGACGACCTGAGGGCCGGCGTGGCCGACGAGCGTTTCGATCGGCTGATGGCGATGCAACTCGATCGGGCCGAGCAATACTACCGCCAGGCGGAGGCGTTGTTCGACTGGCTCGATCCGCAAGGCCGCCGTGTCTTCGGGCTGATGCTGACCACCTACCGCGCGCTGTTGGCCAAAATCCGCCGCCGCCCGCGCGACGTGCTGCGTAAACGAATCCGCTTAAGCCGCCTGAAGAAGCTTCAACTAGCCGCCCGATCGTTCCTAAAGCCATGAATGATCGATCTAGCAATCCGACCGTAGCCGTTATCGGCGGCGGGCTGGCGGGGTTGGCCGCGGCGGTGGCAGCCGGCCAGCGCGGGTTGCGGGTCGAACTGTTCGAGCAAGGAAGACGCCTCGGTGGTCGGGCCGGGTCGTTTGTCGATCCGAAGACCGGGCTAACGGTCGATCACTGCTTGCACGCGGCCATGGGTTGTTGTACGAATCTGTTGGACTTTTGCCACCGCACGGGCACGGCCGGTTATTTCCGGCGGGAACGCAAGCTGCACTTCTTCGCGCCCGACGGGTCGCAACACGACTTCGCCGCCGGGCGGTTGTTGCCGGCGCCGTTGCACCTGCTGCCGGCCCTGTGGCGGCAGAAGTATCTCTCCCTCGGCGAGCGAGTTGGAATCGCCCGGGCTCTGGGACGGCTGGGTAGATCAAAGGCCGATATTACCGTAGCCGAGTGGCTTCGGCAGCAGCGCCAGTCGCAGCGGATGATCGAGCGGTTTTGGGCCCCCGTGCTGGTCAGTGCGTTGAGCGAAACCCTGGAGCGAGCCTCGCTTGCGGCCGCCACCAAAGTGTTTTTAGACGGTTTCATGGGCGCCCGTACGGCCTGGGAAGTCTTGCTGCCGGAAGTTCCATTGGAGATGATCTTCGATCAACCGATAAGAATCTGGCTGGCCGACCACGACGTAGGGCTTCACTTGGGCGCCCATGTGCGGCAAATTGCAAGCCGCGATCGTCGGGCGACCGAGTTGGTTCTCGCCGATGGCACGACCCGAGCGTTCGATTATTGCATTGTGGCCGTGCCATGGCACCGAACGGCCTCGCTGCTGCCCGGGTCGTTGTGTCAGCAGATGCCCGAATTGGCCAAGGCCGATCAATTGAAGTCGGCCCCGATCACGGCGGTCCACCTCTGGTTCGATCGCCCGATCACTCCTTTGCCCCACGCCGTGTTGCTGGGCAAGCTGAGCCAGTGGCTGTTTGCCGGGGGGCAACACGACTTGCCGGACCTTGCCAAGCCGGCCCATTACTATCAAGTGGTGATCAGTGCATCGCACGAACTGATCGGCCGGGATCGTGGGGACCTTGTGCGGCAGGTCCGAAGCGAATTGGAAACGCTTTGGCCGGATGTCGGCAAAGCTCGACTGCTTCACTGGCGCGTGGTCACGCAACCGCGGGCCGTGTTCTCCGTCCGCCCGGGCGTGGAATCGTTTCGCCCGACGCAGCAAACGCCATGGGATAATCTAATACTGGCCGGCGATTGGACCGCCACCGGTTGGCCGGCCACAATGGAAGGCGCCGTCCGCAGCGGCTACCTGGCCGCAGAGGCCCTGCTGCGACAACTGGGCCGCGAAGAACGAATTCTCGTACCCGATCTGCCACGCAGTTGGCTAGCAAAGCGGCTGTACGCTTTATAAAGCCGCGACCGTCGGTCGCGCAGCATACCCGCGGGCTTCGTACTATCCACTATCCACCAACCACTACCCACTGCTTCTACCCGTACCCGCCCATGCCGAAGAAGAGTTGCTTCTTCAGTAAGCGATAGACCCAATAGTCCTCCGGGATCTCGTCGCCGGGCAGGTCGTGACTGGTTCGCGGCGTCGCGGCGGCGATTTCGGCCAGGGCGTCGCGGCCGCTGTGGTCCTTGGCCCCGTGGTCGCGAAGGAACTGGGCCAACGCTTGCGGATGCTCCAGGATCACGCAACCTCGGGTCCGATCCTTGACGAACTGCTGAAATTCTCGCAGGAACTCGCTCCGGTCGATGGTTGTGAAGAGGTCGCGGTCGTTGTCGCGGATCGTCTGGCAGGCGAACGACAACGGCGGGCAAGGCTCGATGCTGCCGCCGGGACCGATGTGGAACCCCAACCCCAACGCGGCCGGGCAGACGGCCTCGCCCGCGGCGTTCCAATAGGTGTCGATCACGATGATGGGGTGCTTGCGGCGAAGTTCCAACAAGCGGCGGCGCAGGGCGAGGATCTGTTCTCGGGAAAGGCAATACTCGGGCGACGGATCGACGCCGAGAGGTCGAAACACGTAGTACCACAAGTACATGGCCCCGCGATCGACGAACTGCCGAACGTACTCGTCGGTCACAACCTCATCGAGATTGGCGGCCGTCACGGTCGTGGCCACCCCGAAGAGGATCTTCTGTTGTTTCAGCCGAGCCATGCCTTCCATGGCCGATTGGAACACGCCTTGACCGCGGCGGGCGTCGTTTTGGAATTCCAGCCCGTCGATGCTGACCAGCGGCGTGATGTTGCCGAAGCGGCGGATCTTCTCGACATTCTCCTGGCTGAAAAACATGCCGTTAGTGATGATCTGGAAATAGCAATCGGGGTGCCGCTCGATGATTTCCCAGAGTCGGGGATAGATCATCGGCTCGCCGCCCAGCAGCGTGTAGAAATTGGCCTTGTGCCGTTGCCCGACGTCGATCATCGCGTCGACGTCCTCGAGGGACAGTTCGCGAGAAGCGCCCGGCGCCCCGATCCAACAGCCCCGACAGCGGAGATTGCAGGCGTCGGTCAGGGCCAGAAACAAGAAGGGCGGGAAGAGCTCGCCCCGTTTCACCCGCCGCTTATAGGCCGCCATGGCCCGAGCCCCCTTCAAAACCCACAGCCAACCGGCTTTAATGAGCAATCGGGGCGAGATTTCAGTCAGCGTACGGTAAGCAAGTCGAGCAAGCATAGGGCGGATATGTGGAAAATACGTATAATGTGGTGCGTTATATCGACAGCCGGTTGTCGCCTTTGATTATAGCAGGAAATTCCGGTATCCGCGGCTGCCACCCCTGGCAGGGGGTGTGCCGGAGTTTCGGATTTCGCCTCCCGTCACGTGAGGGCCAGCATAATGGAAGAGATTTTCTACATAATCCTGGCGATTGTCGTCATCGCAGTGGTTATCTTGCTGCCGGTGGTCTCGCTGATTGTGGCCCTGGTGGCACTGAGTCGCGTGAAACGGCTTTCCCGGCAGATCGAGCAGGGGGAGGCCCAATCGCTGCCGGCTGAAGCGGTCGAGCCGGGGTTGGTGCCCGCCGAATCGGTCGCCGAGCCGATCGTTCCTTGCCGACGCAAGGCGATCCAATGGGAGCTGTTGATTGGCCAAAAGGCGCTGGGTTGGGTGGCGGTCGTGCTGATGGTCTTTGCGGCCGCTTTCTTCCTTCGCTATGCCTACGAGAACCAGTGGATCGGCCCCTTGGGGCGAGTCATCATTGGCGCGCTGGGCGGCCTGGCCATGGTGACGGCTGGCTGGCATTATTCTCGACGCGGCTGGCGGGTCTTCTCCCAGATGCTCACGGCCGGCGGGCTGGTCGTGCTTTATCTGATCACTTACGCCGCGTTCGGGTTCTATCACTTGGCGCCCCAATACGCGGCCTCGGTGTTTATGGTGATCCTGGTGGCCGAATCGATGATCCTGGCCGCGCGTTACAATTCGCCGGCCATCGCCCTGACGGCCGTGCTGGGAGGGCTGCTGGTCCCGCTCTTAATGCACTCGGAACACGACCGCTATATCGAGCTTTTCGCCTACCTGGCGGCGCTCGATCTGGGCGTCGTGCTCTTGGTGCTGTTGCGTCCCTGGCGTGCCATCGCCACGATCGCCCTGCTGGGTACCCAAGGGCTGTTCTGGATTTGGTACTTCGGCAACTACCACCCGGAAAAACAGGCCTGGGCCATCGGCTTTCAGGCGGTGGTTTACATATTCTTCTTGGCGCACGGCTTGGGGGCCCATTGGCTGCGCGGGTGGCGCGTCACTTGGGAAGATGCCGCGCGGTTGCTAATGGGCGCCGCGTTTTGGTTTACGGCCGTGTATGTGTTGCTACAAAATGATTGCCGGCCGTGGATGGGGAGTGCCGCGATCGGCATGGCCCTGGTCTATGCGATCATCGCTCGGGGGATCTTCGCGGTTCGGCCGAGCGAGTCGCGGCTCGTGCTGACCTCCTTGGCCATCTCGGTCGGTTTCGTGGCGTTGAGTTTCCCGTTGGAAGCCGAAGCGGCCTGGATCGCGTTGGGCTGGATGGCCGTGGGGGGACTGCTTTGGTGGTTCGGCCTGCGAGTAGAGACTCCCGCACTGCGAGTGATTGGCGCGATCCTGGCCGGCATGGCCGTGGTGCGGGTGCTGGGGGACGACTGGCCCCATTCTTCCCGCGGAGAGTTTATTCCCGTGTTCAACGAGTTCGCTGTCCCGGCCATCGGCATCGCGGCCTGTCTGTTAGGGGCCCTGGTGGCGGGGCAACGTTTCACACAGCGCCTTGACCGAGCAGAACAAGTGCTGGCGGCCGCCGCGGGCCTGACCGGTATCTCGCTGTTGCTGATGATTCTCTCGGCCGACTGCCACGGCTACTTCGCGTTTCGAGCCCTGGAGTCGGCTACCCATCGGGCGGCCTGGTTTCGGGCCGGGCAAATGTCGCTCTCGATCCTTTGGGCCATTTACGCCACGGGCCTGTTGGCCGTTGGGTTTCGGACGCACGTGGCAAGACTGCGGTGGGCGGCCATTGGGCTGTTCGCCTTGACCGTCGGCAAGGTCTTCTTTGTCGACATGTCCGAGTTGAACGAGATTTACCGTATCCTGGCGTTTTTCGTGTTGGCCCTATTTGTCGGAGCGGCCGCTTGGGCCTATCAACGAATCGAGCCGCGCAGCGAAGCGGCCGATTCCCGCTGAAGGAGTTAATGATGAAACGTAACACAACCGCACTGTCCGGCCGTTTTCGAGGCCTTCGCGCGACGATCGCTTTCGCGACGCTGGTTTGGGCTGCGGCAATCGTCGTGGCGCAACAGCCGAGCGAACCCCCGAAGCCGACCGACTGGCTCGAACGATGGCCCTATTTCCAACAGGTGGAACTTCCCGAGCAGACCGAGGCGGGACGAATCGACTTGGTGTTGCCGCGAAGCGTCTTCAGCGGCGCTCAACTCGGGCTGGGCGACCTGCGGTTGTACGACAGCTCGGGCAAGGAGATCCCCTACGCCCTGCGGTGGAAACCGATCAGCGAGTCGATCAGGGCCGAACTGTTCAACAAGGTGGTGGGGTCGGGCAACTCGACAGAAATGACGCTGGACCTGGAAAACAACACCATGCGGCACAACCAGATCGAAATTAAGATGCCGGGCGAGAACTTCCGGCGTCGAGCTCGGCTGGAAGGAAGCGACAACGGAGAACAGTGGGGAGTGTTGGTCGAGCAGAAGAACTTGATCCGTTTTCAGCGAGGATAAAGGGCCCTCGAGGATTGCCGGCTCAGTTACCCACAGAGTCGATTCCGCTACCTGCGGCTTCGGATCTCACCCGACCCAGCCGTTGACGAGGAGCCGGTTACGATCAACGAAGTGATTGTGCAACGTCTGGTTGAAGTCCCCAAGGAGTTGTTCAAGTTCGAGGCGAAGTTGGGCAAGCGGGAACCGGTTCGGGCAGACCGTAGCCCCGGTTCGGCTTGGATCATCGATCTCGGCGGCGATAACATCCCGTGCCAACAGATCGAAGTGCAGATCGACGACGCCGACTTCAATCGCGAGTACCACGTTGAAGTCGTCGAGCCGACGGGTTCAAGGCGGCCGTTTCGACGCATCGGCGGCGCTCGGCGGCAACGGCGGGCCTACGAGGCTCCCCGGCCTATG
>CAYYOX010000024.1:17141-23950 GCA_964473065.1 uncultured Planctomycetaceae bacterium
AGAGCGTTTAGCCGCGACCCGAGGGGGGAGCGCGCCGGCGCCCGCCCGGGCGGAACTCGGGCCCCGGAAGGTCAACCCGGATCATGTGCCCGAGCCGAAGCCGTTTTCCGAGCGTTGGCCGTGGGTGATCTACGTGGTGCTCGGCTCGATCAGCATCCTCTTGGCCGCGGTGATCTTCAGCGTCGCCAGCCAGGCCATCGCCGCACACGACGCCGCGTCCGTCGATCATCAAACCGTTTAGCGGTCGCCGGCACGGCGACCTAGATCCGTTTAGCAGTCGCCGGCACGGCGACCTAGTTGGCGGAGGGCGCCTCCGCGTCAAGCCGCCGTACCAGCGGCTGCTAAACGACCAGAGCCGCCGTACCGGCGGCTGCTAAACGGGGACGCTGTGCTTAACCATTTTCCAGCAGCAATTCCAGATAACTGCGTCGCTCGCCCTCGGCTAGTTCCAATGCTTCGGCCAGCGAGGCGAGGCAAGCCTTGGCCGCTTCGAGCTGGTCCTCGTCGACGACCAGTTCTAACTCGAAGTACGTTCCCACGCCCTCGACATCATCCAGCGACCCTTCGACCGGGCGGTCCTGCCAAGGAATCTCGGCCTTGCGTCGCGACTTGCGAACCTCGGCCACCGGCTGAAAGCCGAGTGCCTGAAGCAAGTGCGTCCAGTCCTCGAACGATTCGGCCTCCAGCGGCAGTTCGAGTTCGCGACGCGTTTTGGTCGTCTGATCGATCTTGGGGCCCTTGTAGGTGATGCAGCACTCGGCCCCCTTCCGGCGAATCCGCAGCGCCTCGTCCGTTTCGGCAAAGTCCCGCGAAGGATGGGCGAAGTAAAGATCGACTTCTGAGTGCGCCGGGGAAATCTCGGCCTCCAGAGCGATCAATTTCGTTTCCAAGGCCCTCATATTGGCGACCGGGAACTTTTGTTCGACTTCGTATTGCATGGCGGGTGGTAGTTGTTAGTGGATAGTGGTTGGTGGTTAGTGCAAATCCGCAAGCGGCATTTATTGTGGATCGTTCTTCTTTTTTTCGATCGTGCCGGCTCGACCGATGGCTTGGCGGCCGTAGCGGTCGCGGATGGCGTCGGTGGCGGCGTCTAGTTGGGATTGGCGTTGGCGGTCGGCCTGGTCGAATAGTTGGCCCTGCGTCTGGTCCGACGTGTCGAGCCCGCTCACGCCCATCCCCAGCAGACGGACCGGCATACGGTCCGACGGTAGGCGCGATTGTAACAAGTTGGCGGCCGATCGCCAGAGTTCGTCGGTCGAGTCGGTCGGCTCGGGCAAGGTTTGGCTGCGGGTGATCGTGCGGAAATCGGCGAAGCGGACCTTCAGTTGCACGGTTCGTCCTCGCATGGCGTGCCGGCGCAGGCGTCGAGCCACCTGCTCGGTCAGTTCCAATAGCCAGGCCTGCAGCACCTCGGGGTCGGCGATGTCCGTGGCGAAGGTCGTTTCGTGCGAGATCGACTTGGCCTGATGATCGGGCACGACCGAGCGGTGGTCGATGCCTTGGGCCAAATGCCAAAGCTGGTCGCCGGCGCGGCCGAACCTTCCGCGGATCACGTCCTGGGGCGTCTGCCGCAATTGGCCGATGGTGCGGATGCCCATCTCGTCAAACCACCGGCCGCCGACACGCCCGACGCCCCAAAGCCGGCCGACCGGCAAGGGGTCCAGGAATTCCTGAATTCGATCGGGATCGACGACCACGAACCCGTCCGGTTTGTCCAGATCGCTGGCGATTTTTGCCAAAAACTTGTTCGGTGCCACGCCGACCGAAGCGACCAGATCCAATTCCTGGCGGATTTCCTGCTTGATGCGGCGGCCGATCTCGGTGGCCGGGCCAAACAGGGGGATGCTACCTCGGACATCCAAAAAGGCCTCGTCCAAGGAAAGCGGCTCGACCAACGGCGTGTAGCGATGGAAAATGGCCTGAATCTGACCGGAAATCTCCGCATAGCGGTCCAGCCGCGGTTTGAGGAAGACGGCCTGGGGACATTTCCTTCTGGCAATGGCTGCGGGCATGGCACTATGGACGCCGAACTCCCGCGCCCGATAGTTGGCTGCCGCGACCACGCCCCGCGCGTCCGGATCACCGCCGACAATGACCGGCCTATCGGCCAGCTCGGGCCGATCCCGTTGTTCGACCGAAGCGTAGAACGCGTCCATGTCAATATGGAGTATCATAGACCACCTGAAATAGCGGCATTCTGCCGACAACCGGCTCTCACCTGTAACCCATACTATAGGAGGTGGCCCGCTTGAAAGGCTACCGGGGCCCATAACCGAACATGTCGGGAGAAGACCGATGACTTCTGAACAGATTGAACAAAAATCGAAGTTGGCCGACCTGCTGCAACGGCAATCGCAGTGGAGCAACTGGACGGTCGTGGCGATGCTGGTACTTTGTTTCTTCGTGCTGATCCAATTTGGTCCGCTGAGCGCCCGAAGCGGGGCGGAACATCGCGGGGTTGGCCAAACCTTGCCGCGTTTGAGGCTGCAGCCGCTCACCGGCAGCGCGAAACCGGTCGATCTGAAGGATTTGACCGGGCGCGTGGTGTTGCTGAACTTCTTTGGCACTTCCTCGCCGGCAAGCAGCGAACAGCTTCCCCATTTGGCCGATATTCGCAGGAAGTTTTCCGATCGGCCGGCGTTCCGTTTCCTGGCCGTTTCCTGTGGCCGCAGTATGAGGGAGAATGTTCCGGCACTGCGTCAGAGCACGACCGACCTGCTGCAAGAGCTTGGCATCAGCCTGCCCACGCATGTCGATCCGGGCGGGTACACGCGACTGGCCTTGGATCAGGCGGCCGGATTCGACGGCCTGCCCACCACGGTGCTGATCGACCGGCTGGGACGCATCCAAGCCGCCTGGATCGGTTTCGAGCCGGGCATGGAAGTGCAAATCGAGCAATTCACGACCCAATTGCTCGATGAGTGATTGCCAGGTAGACTAACGATAGTCGTTCGCTGCACCCGTCCTCAAGGAAGGCCGTACTGTCGGTCGCTACGTGTCATGGCCGGAGAACTGATCCCACCTCCCGAGTTGGCGCCGCAAGTTCCCGAGGATGCCACGCCCGAGCAGTGTATCGCGATGTGGGTCGACTTGATGAACGCCTGCGAGCAGTTCCTGCTGGCCGGATTGCGCCGCGAGATCGGTCCCGAGGGCGATCTGAAAGCGGCCTATCGAAAGTGGTATGCCCAGCAGATGGAAGAGCACGATCGAACCATGTTGCACTTGATGGAAAAACTCAACCGACATGGAGGCGGTAATGGCGGCTGATGCTGTGCTTCGCGCTTTGCGGCATGTGTGGCTGATTCTGAAGTCCGAGGACATCCCCGCGGCCGTGGTCGGTGGGATCGCCATGGCCGCGTGGAAGCATGTTCGGGCGACCCGCGACGTCGACTTGCTGATTGGCCTTGGCGAAGCGGATACGGAGCCGCTTCTTCAAACTCTGCGTGCCGCCGGCATTCACCCTAAGTCGGATCGAGGCACGATCTCCCTGGGGGATATCAACCTATTGCAACTGGTCTATCAGCCCGAGGAGACGTTCCTTGATATTCAAATCGATCTATTGTTGGGCGGGTTGCCCTATCACGAACAGGCACTAGGGCGAAGGCTGCCGACGCGCCTGCCCGAGATGGACTTGGAGATCGATGTCCTGGCGTGCGAGGATCTGATCCTCTACAAGCTGCTGGCCGGGAGAATTATTGACCGCGCTGACGCTGCGTTCTTGTTGCGGGCAAACCGCAATTCGCTCGACTTCGATTATCTGCGTCAGTGGGCCAAGACGCTGGAAGTGTCCCCGGCATTGAGCGAAATTGGCAACGAAGCCTTCCCCGGGGAAAAAGGGCCCCTGGAAGCTCGTTGAAAGGCAATCACCGGTGGAGTATTGTCGCCAATTCCCGCGCTGCCGCGGCCGGGTCGTCGGCCTTGGTGATGGCGCCGCTGACGGCGATTCGCGAGAACCCGGCCCCACGGACCTCGGGCATGTTTTCCCGGGTGATTCCGCCGATGGCGAACGCCGGTAGACGGATCTCCCCGGCCACGGCCGTCAGCAGCCCAATGCCCGGGAACTGCTCGAAGTGCTTTGTGCCCGAAGGAAACGTCGGCCCGACGCCGATGTAATTGGCTCCGTCGAGCACCGCCTGGCGGGCCTGCTCGACGGAGTGGGTGGATACGCCGATTAGGGCCTCGGGCCCGACAATGGTTCGGGCATCCTTGACCGACAACTCCTCTTGGCCGAGGTGAACGCCGTCGGCCCTGGCAAGCACGGCCAGATCGGGGCGGTCGTTGACGATCAAGAGGGTTTCCGTCTCGGCCGTGATCTCGCGGAGCAGACGTGCTCGCTCGAGCAGTTGTCGATCGTCCAGCCTCTCGTCGCGAAGCTGCAATATATCGGCGCCCGTCGCGACCAACTGCTCGGCCAACTGGCGAACTGCGTCAAGAGATTCGCCGCCGTCGAGTAGCACGTACAACTTGGCCTGAGCCAGTCGCTCGAGTCCGGCGCGGGTCGTCTCGACGGCCCGTTGTAGCGTGTAGCTCTGGTAGCGGAGCTGTTTCAAGGCGGCGGCCATGCCCGGGTCGAGCAACTTGCCGAACTCCTCGAGGCTTCGCAGGGATTCCTGCAGGCGGGTCAAGTTGGCACTGAATACGGCCGTCGCACTTGCGCGACGTTCTTCACCGGAAGTTGACAGCGACGTGCCGACATCGGCCCGGGTCTCTCGCGCGGCCAGTCGATGTTCGAGCGGGACTGCCGAGAGGATGGCCGTCAATTCGTGCCGCAATTGCTTGCAGCATTCGGTCAGGTGCCGATCATCCAGCACGAAGCGCACGAAGTCTTCGACCGCGCGCAACCCTTCCCGAGCTCGATTGGCCGCGGCATCGACAATCCTCAGCACGCGAATTTCCTCACCCGGTGGCGGTGGCCCGGCACTTGGACGAGAGTCGCGGGGCAAAGTCGGCTCGGTTTCCGGTTGTTCCAGGGGCAGATTCTCTAGCGGTAAGGGCCCAGGGCAATGACCGTAGAGCTTATGAATCTCGGCTTCCAGGGCATCCGGATCGACGCCTTGCTGGCCAAGCCAGAGGGAAAGTTCATGATCGGCGGCCGCAAGGCCCAGCAGCACGTGTTCGGTCGCTAGTTCCAAAGGCTGGGGATACTCGGCCAAACGTTCTATGGCCACACGCAACGAAAACTCGACATCAAAAGAGAACGCTGGGGAAGGTTCCGGTTCGCATGGGATCAGCTCGGGCCACCGATCTCGGACGCGCTGGGCGTCGATTTGGTGGCGCGCGAGCATGGCGGCCGCACGACATTCGGGTTCGGCCAATAACCCCAACAGCAGGGCCGGCGCCGCCAATTCGTTGCGTTCGCCACGATCGGCCCAACCAGCCGCCGAGGCCAAAGCCCGCTGGGCGCCGAGTGTAAAGGAGTATTTCATAGCACCCTAAGTCTCGCAGATGGGCCAAGTGTCCGCAATGTGTCGCAGGAGACCTGCAAAGTCGGGTACGAGTAGAGATTGGTAGGAGGGTGGCTGGCGGCTGAGCGCAGCGAAGCCCCAGAAATATGGGTCCTGGGGCACCGCTGCGCTTTGCCCCAGCCACCCCTTTCTGGCGATTTACTGACTTTGCAGATCTCCGCAATGCGTCGACTGTGAGCTTTTAGCCTACCCCTTCGGGGGGGTAGATGTGCGTTGGTCGCGACGATGTGGCAACTTGCCTGTCGAGCCGCATTCGGGGCCATTTTGCCGACTAATCGTGCTGAAGTGAGCCGGCTTATCGAGTTGCCTTGATTCAGGGTGTTTTACGAGTTAGAATTCCAAGGCTGGATGTATGCTCCAATGTTAAAGTCGGTCAGGAGGGCCGAGTGAAAATGGGCAGGATGCGATGGGCGGCGTACTTGTGGCCCGGATTGCCACAGTTGGGGGTCCGCGGTGACGGTTCGGCGTTGGCATTGGCGGTTGGGACCGCTTGCCTGCTGAATCTGGCACTGCTGAGCACCTTCGTGTGGACCGAACTGCTGGGAGCCGATTTGCGTAAGGGCCTTTGGGTGGCCGTCGTTGGGTCATGGGGCGTTGCAGCCGCGTTGTCGGCGCTCGCCGCACGACGCAGGGACGCCCAACAGGAGCGTTCGACCGGGGACGAGTTTACCGAGGCACTCGGATGTTACTTGAAAGGGGATTGGCTGGGCGCCGGGCGCACACTCGACGGATTGCTTCGCCGCAACGCCGACGACGTGGAGGCCCGTTTGATGTTGGCTACCCTGCTGCGTCATACGGACCGAGTGCCGGAAGCTTACGAGCAATTGGATCGCCTTTCACGTACCGAGGGCGCCGAGAACTGGAAGTTGGAAATCCGGCGCGAGCGAGAACTGCTTGCCCAGAGGCAAGAGCGAAACGAAGAGACACCGACCGTCGCGGCAGACGACGATTCGTTGCCGAAGTCGAGACTTGTGGCGTGACGGTTGAGCGGCTTTGATTGTGCCGATGAAACAGGCGGCAACGCGGTTACGGAACAGAACTTTATCGCCTTAGGAAAGAGTTGCCATGTACGAACGATTTACAGACCGCGCCCGAAAGGTCATGCAGTTGGCCAACCAAGAGGCGCAGCGGTTTAACCACGAATACATCGGAACCGAACACATCTTGCTCGGGCTGATCAAGGAAGGCAGCGGGGTGGCGGCCAATGTGCTGAAGAACCTCGACGTCGACCTGCGAAAGATCCGCCTCGAAGTCGAGAAGCTGGTCCAAAGCGGGCCGGATATGGTCACGATGGGTAAACTGCCCCAGACTCCCCGTGCAAAAAAGGTAATCGAGTATTCCATG
>CAYYOX010000025.1:0-23680 GCA_964473065.1 uncultured Planctomycetaceae bacterium
CGGATTGGAATGAGCCAATACCAACGGAGCACTCCCCGAACACGGAAGGGGTTTAGCGACTAGCTGCCCGAGGTGATGATCCCTCGCGAGCGACTGATCGATACCGCGCGACGCGTGTATCGCTCTTACGGGTTCAGCCCGATCGACACGCCGGCCTTGGAGTACCTCGAAATCCTTGCCGGCAAGGGGGGCGAAGAGACCGACAAGCAACTCTACAAGTTCCAGGACCATGGCAAGCGTTGGGTCGGGCTGCGGTTCGACTTGACCGTGCCGCTGGCCCGATTCGCCGCCCAGCACATCAACCAGTTGGGCGTTCCGTTTAAGCGATACCACATCGCCACGGTCTGGCGCGGCGAGAACACCCAGCGCGGCCGCTACCGCGAGTTCATGCAGTGCGACTTCGACACCATCGGCACCCGATCCGTTGCCGCCGATATAGAAACGGCCCTGGTCATCCACGACCTGCTGCGAGAGATCGGCTTCGACGCGTTCAGCATCCGGATCAACAACCGCATGGTGCTCACCGGACTGCTCGAAACGCTCGACTTGGCCGAGAAGGCAACGCCCATCTTGCGGGCATTGGACAAGCTGGCCAAGATCGGGCCGACCAAAGTGGCCGACGAAATGAAGGCCACCGCCGGATGCTCCATGGAGCAGGCGTGGGAGATTCTCAAACTGGCGGAAATCTCCGGCAGCAATGACGAAGTGCTGCAACAACTCGAGCCGTTGGTCGGCGGCAGCGAGACGGGTCGCGAAGGAGTGGCTCGGCTGGGGGAACTGCTCGGCGGCGTCAAGGCGGCCGGCGTGCCGCAAAAGCGGATTCAACTCGACGTGTCGATCGCCCGGGGACTCGACTACTACACGGGCACGGTCTTCGAGACGTTCCTCGACGCCTTGCCCGGCATCGGCAGTATATGCTCCGGCGGACGTTACGACAATTTGGCCGAACTCTATACCAAGCAGGAACTGCCCGGCATCGGCGCCTCGCTCGGGTTGGATCGCCTGTTGGCGGCCATGGAAGAATTGGGCATGATCGAGAAGGTCTCCACGCCGGCGGCCGTGTTCATCCCCTATTTCGATCCCGATCGGCTGCACGACTACCTCAAACTGGCAGCCACACTCCGCGCAGCCGGCCTCTCGGTCGAGGTGTTTCCCGACCCAAAAAAGCTCGGCCAGCAACTAAAATACGCCGACCGCCGCGGCTTCCGCATAGCGCTGATCGCCGGCGACAACGAGTTCTGCGCCGGCACCTGCCAAGTCAAAGACCTAGCCAAGGCCCAACAGCAAGACATCCCGCTAGAAGACGACGCCAAAAGCCTGATCAAAGCCATCCAGAAGATCCTGACGGAATAGGACGGCAGAAACAAAAAACAAGGTCTGCCCCCGGATTGTCCCCTGAACTCAAGAATGTTAGGTGCTAGCATGAAAATACGGCGATACCTCCATACTGCGGTTGCCTGCTCCGCCATTTTTTTCGTCGGCTGTGTCGAGCAGAAGGTCGACCCTGCCGACCCATCAACAGGTGACTCGCCGACTGCAGCGTCGGCACCAGCCCGGATCGGCCCTTTCAAGTTTGAAATTACACTTATTGCTGGCAATGACTCTCTTCAATTTGCCGCATTCTTCCGCGATCACTACGCGATCGAGTTTGAGCCCGGTGATGAAACGAAGGTTGCGGCGGTCTACGATTTAGTTGCTATGTCGTGGCAAGAGTTTGATCCGCCGCGAAAAGTGACGATGGCCGATTGCGAAAGTTGGGGCAAGGCTACTACTGAAATCTCGCGCAAGTCACTCTCGAAATCATCAGATCCGGAACTCACTCGCTTCGTCAAAAGCTTGCTCGATCCTCAATTTGATGTGACGAGCAGCGAGGATGCTATTACGCTCGCAAACGATGTCCTGACGTACCGCATCTCCAATCCAATGCCACTTGACTCCCATCAACGGCAACGGTTTTTCGCTTACGATCGGCTCAACGCATACCGCAAGGCGATGACCGACCGAAAACTACCGCCATTTCCACAATTGGCCGTTGATGATGAGTTAGAACATCGCCAATTTGCGCCCGGCACAATCAAGCTCACAATTGCCACACCGACTGGAGACGTTGATTTGAAGGTCAATATTCGCGTGGTGGACATGACTGACTCTGAAGTCGAACGGGTGACTGAGGCGATCCGCAGAGCGGGTAGCACCGATGATTCTCCGGAGTAGGCCCTGCCACTGGAAAGGACTTGTTCGGAGAATCGTCGGTGTTGCGAAGCAACCAGAGGATTATGGCGATCGGCTGACCCCGGGGACATGTCCCCGGGGTGAAGTCAGATCGCGGGTGGCACGGACACTTTGCCGCAAAACGCGTTGCCATCGGACAAACTATATTCGGCAAATGTGTCCGTGTGGCGCAGCCACGGGAGGACCTTGGTGAGATTTGGGCCGGGTGGCCCCGGGTGAGCAATCACCCGGGGCCATCCGTCCAGGTCTGACCCCATCCGTCCTCTTCAATTCACACATCACTTGAACTGTTCCGCCAGATGCAGTGGTGCGGAGGGGCCGGTCATTTCTTGGTCTTCTTCATCACCGGTCTTCTCGTAGACCTTGCGGCCGAACTTGAAGAACAGGGCGGGAGTGACGATCTGGTCCAAGATCGTCGAACTGAGCATCCCGCCGATGACAACGACCGCCAGAGGGTGCAGGATCTCCTTGCCCGTTTGCCCGGCTCCCAGCGCCAAGGGCACCAGACCAATCGTGGTCGTCAGGGCGGTCATCAGCACCGGAGCGAGCCGTTCGAGACTGCCGCGGATGATCATTTTTTCACCGAAGACTTCGCCCTCGTACTTCATCAGGTGGATATAGTGCGAGATCATCATGATGCCGTTACGGGAGACAATGCCAATCAGTGTAATGAAGCCGACCCAGTGGGCGACCGACAAGGTCGAAGCCCCTAGCCAAACGCCGGGCAACTCCCACCAGGACGCTGCGGCGAGTGCCGCCGCGCTTGGTTGGTTGACCCAAAGCAACGCGATGACCGAACCGATTGCGGCCAGGGGGATGTTCACCATCACCTGCAATGCCGCCTGCCACGAGTTCAGGCACTGAAAGAGCAGCAGGAAAACCCCCGCCACGGCGAAGCAAGCCAGGAAGGCCAAACGCCGGTTGGCGTCCTGCTGGGCCTGAAACTGGCCGCCGTACTCGATATAGTAGCCTTCTTTGAGGTTCGGCTTGATCTTCTCTTCGGCGGCGGCCTGAATGTCGAGAACAACGCCCACCAGATCCCGCCCGACCGCATTGCACTGCACGACAATGCGGCGTTTGACTTTCTCGCGGTTGATCGTGTTCGGTCCCTTGGTCTCGATCACGTCGGCGAGCGTCCCCAAGGCGACTCGCGAGCCGTCGGGCGTGCTGATCAGCGTCGAGCGAATGACATCGAGATCGTTGCGGGCCTCCTCGTCGAACCAAACCACCAGATCGAATGTTTTCTGCCCTTCGAGCACTTGCGAGACGGTCCGGCCCTGCAGAGCGGTTTCCAGGGTCTCGGCCACATCGGCGGGGGCGAGGCCATATCGGGCCGCTTCGCGTCGGCGGATCGTGACGCGGACCTGCGGGATGTCGACCTGCGGCTCGATCTGAAGATCGGCGACGCCGGGAATCTCGGCCATCAACTCGGCGATGTCTTGGGCCCGGTCGCGAAGTTCCTCGATGTCCCGGCCAAAGAGTTTTACGGCGATTTGTGCTCGGATGCCGGACATCATGTGGTCCAGCCGGTGCGAGATCGGCTGGCCAATGTTGACCTTTACGCCGGGGACCTCGGCGACGATGTCGCGGATCTCGGCCATCACCTCGTCCCGCGACCGGCCGACCTTGTCCACGCCATAGCCATGCAGGCCCGGAATCGCTCGGAGGATTTCATAGTGGATGCCGGGTTTGGGCCTCTCCGGCTGGATCAGGCCGACATCGACCTCGGAGAAATTGACGTTCTCGGCGTGTTCATCCAACTCCGCACGGCCGGTGCGTCGCGAGACGTGACTTACCTCGGGAATCTCCAACAGCATATCCCCGATGGTGCCTGCGATCCGGTTCGATTCTTCCATGCTCACGCCCGGCGGTGCGATCACGCTGATCGTGAGCGTACCTTCGTTAAAGCTGGGCAGGAACTCACCGCCCATCCAAAGGATGCCCGTTATGGAGAGCGCAACCAGCATCGAGACAACGGCGAGGACCGCCGTGCTGTGCCGCAGCGTGAACTTCAGCAGATAGGTGTCGGCCCGCTTGAGCCATCTCAACAGCAGCGGGTCGGCCTTGTGCTGAAGAAACTTCGCGCCCGGCAGCAGGTACGAGGCCAGTACCGGCGTGACGGTCAGCGAGACGACGAGCGAAACCAGCAGGGTGGTTAGATAGGCGAGGCCCAACGGTGCAAACATGCGGCCTTCCAGCCCAGCCAGCGAGAACAGCGGGAAGACGACAAGGATCACGATCAAAGTGGCGTAAACGATGCTGTTGCGGACCTCGCAGGAGGCCAGGAAGATCACTCGAATCGGGTTGTCGGGCTTGGGTTTCAGCCGATTTTCCTTCAGTCGCCGAAAGATGTTCTCGATGTCGACGATCGAGTCGTCGACCAATTCGCCGATAGCCACGGCCAGACCGCCAAGCGTCATCGTGTTGATCGAGATGCCAAAATAACTAAAGGACAGGGCACTCAGGATGATCGAAAGCGGGATGGCCGTGAGCGTGATCACGCTGGTGCGGAAGTTCCAGAGAAAGATAAACAGGACAACGATCACCCAGATGACTCCGTCGCGAATCGCCTCCTTGACGTTTTCGATGGCCGCCTCGATGAAATCGGCCTGCTTGAAGCTGTTCATCTCGATGACTACGTCTTTGGGCAGGCCCGCCTGGATGTCACCGAGGACTTTCTCGATGTCGTCCGTGAGCGTGAGCGTGTCGGCCCCCGGTTGCTTCTGGATCGAGAGCATCACGGCCGGTTTGCCGCCGATACTGCCATCGCCGCGTCGGACGGGACCGGCGTAGAGGACCTCGGCTACCTCGCGAATGGTGATCGGAACCGGATCGCCCGGCCTCACGAGCGTGTCGCGGATGTCGTCCAGGGTATTGGCCCTGCCGATGATGCGGATCAACGCCTCTTCATTCTTGCTCAGCAGGAATCCGCCGCCGGTGACGATGTTCGACTTCTCCACCGCTGCGGTCAGTTCGTCGAGCGTTACATCGTGCCGGGAGAGCTTTTCGGGCGACGTGAGCACCTGATACTGCTTCATCACGCCGCCCATGACGGTCACCTGCGATACGCCCGTGACAGCCAAGAGCCGCTGCCGGACCTCCCAGTCCGCGATCGTCCGCACTTCCATTGAGGTGGTTTCGCCAGTTGACTGCAAGCCCACCAACATGATCTCACCCATAATCGAACTGATGGGGGCCATCACCGGATGGGCCTCGTCGGGCAACCGTTCGCGAACCAGTTGCAGCTTTTCGGCGACGATCTGTCGGTCGACGTAGATATCGGTGCCCCAGTCGAATTCGACCCACACGATGGAAAGCCCGATGCCCGAGGCCGACCGCACACGACGCACACCGCCCGCTCCGTTCATCGCCGATTCGATCGGAAAAGTGACCAGCACCTCGACCTCCTCGGGCGCAAGGCCGTGGGCCTCGGTCATGATCGTGACGGTAGGCCGGTTCAGGTTGGGAAACACGTCGATCGGCAGCCGGGCTGCCTCGCGACCGCCATAGATCACCAGCACCACGGTCACGGCCAGCACGACCAGGCGGTTTTTCAGACAGAAGGCGATAATGTGATTCAGCATGGGTAATCCTCTGGCACGAGCGGCGGGCTCGTTACCTCCGTGGTTCGATTGGTTGCAAGTGTGCGGTTTCGGTCGCCTTGTCGTTGGTGGTGGCGGTGACGGCAAGAACGGCTACTCGGGCGAGCATGCCCTCCTTGAGCAGGTGGTCGGGGTTGTCGACCTCGACCCAGACAGGCAAGACTCGCTCGTTTTCGTCCATCATCGGGGCGATGCGAACCACCTTGCCAATCGCCTCCAGGTCAGGAAAGGCCGAGAAGGTAACTCGGGCCGATTGCCCAACAGCGACTTGGGCGGCGTCTCGCTCGAACACGTAGCCCTTCACCCAAACCTTCGAGTGGTCATGTATCTCGAAAAGTTGGTCTTCGGGATGGACAATCTGTCCCGGGACGACGTTGAAACCGACGATCCAGCCGGCCGCTGGAGCACGGATTGGCACGGCGGTGAGCAGATTTGCCTCACCGTCTTTTTGGGCAAGGTCGATTTGTTCAAGCTCGACGACTTCCTTATCCGTCAGTCCGAAGAAGAGGAGCTTTCGCTTGAGGCTTCCGACTTGGTGCAAGAGCGTCTCTCGTTGGCTTTGAAGCTCCCAGATACGTCGCCGCGGTATGGTGCTGCGTTCTCCGAGATTCTCAAGGCGACCTAGGGACTGCTCAGCGAGCCGTAGCCGAGAGCACGCTTGCAGCAGGTCAAGTTGCACCGTCCGCAGTTCCAGGCAGTCGACTTCGGCCAGCACCTGCCCAGCTTCCACCCGTTGACTGGGCTCGACGTGGACACGGCAGATACGCCCCTCGATGCGTGGCCCGGCAAACGCCTGCTGGTCGGTCGGCAACTCCACGGTCGCGTCGGCTATGGTGATCAACTGCCGCTGGGACTCGCTTGCCTCCTGGGCGTTCTCTTTGGCGTTCTCATTGGTATCGGTTGTACGAGCCTTGTGCTCGTTACCCAGGAGTGATGCCAGCAGGTACACACCCATGACTACCACTTTGTCGCCCGGAAAGACTCCTTCGAGCACTTCAACCTGCTTTCCCTTGGCCAACCCGAGCTTGACAGGACGATTCTCATACTTGCCAGGTTTCCGCTCGACGAGCACGTACCTGCCGCTACGGCTTTTGATGATCGCATCGGCCGGGCAGACGATTGCCTCTTTGGCGACCTGCACCGCGATACTCACGCGACCGAACATGCCAGGCCGCAACAATCCCTCGCGGTTGTCAACGGCGATGACAACTGACTGCGTGCGTCTGCGGCGGTTCATCTTCAACCGCACATGGTCGATCACACCGTCAAACCGCTTATCGGGATATGCCGCGAATCGGGCTGCTACCGGCTGGCCCTTGTCCAAGTGACGCACATCGGATTCGAGCACCTCGCCAACGATCCACACCCGCGACGGATTGACCACGTGATACAAGTGGTCCGTCGTTTCCACGACTTGCCCTATACGGACGTCGGCGTGTGTGATGATGCCGTCGATGGGGCTGGTGATGGAAACGAACCGTAGCGGCTGGCCGCCGGTGCGGATCGTCTTCAGCGTATCGCCGTTAATGCCCAAGGCACGGAATTTCTCCTCCGCGATGCGAAGTTCGGCTGTCTTTTGGGCCAAGGTTGTCTCGGCCTCCAGTACGCTCTTACCAGCGATAACCCCCGTAGCGTCGAGGCTCCTCTGCTGCTTCAGTAGCCGCTCGGCCAAGTCCACTTCGCTAGCCGCCTTTAACATGGCAAGCTGTATCGCTTCCAATTCCATGCTCACAACTCGGGCCAACTCCTGGCCGGCCGTGACCGTCTCCCCGGGCCGCACCAACACCTCGTCGATCTTGCCCGGAACAAGCGAAGTGATCATCGCCTGCTGGTTCCATGGCAGTTCCACCCGGGCGTTGACCTCCACCGTTCGGTGCAAGTCGGCGAAGGTGACTTTAGCCGTGGTCAGGCCGATGGCCTCGCGGGCCTTGTCCGACAACAGGACATTGTTGCCGGCGATGGTTACGCCCTTCGTTGGCAATGGGGCATGATTTTCGTGGGCCAACGTGGTGGCGGCCACGCCGATCATCAGTATGGGGATGGCCGCGATACGGACAAGCCATGTCGGTCGTGCAATACGCATGGTATTCTTTCCTCTTGGGAGTCGCCTTCACGTAGCTGGATTCGCAAGACTTCAAGCGAATCCGGCTACGCGAAGTGGCGACGAGCCCGTTTCCTTTTCACTTTGAGTTACTGAGCAATCGCTTCGAGTTCCCCGATCCTCGTGTCCATCTGTTGCTGGACCGAGGCGAAGTCGGGATCGACCTTGTTGTCGATATTCAGGTGGACCTTGTCGAACGCTTCGCGAAGTTCGTTGGCCGCCGTGGTAACTGCCTCCCAGTGCTCTTTCGCAACCCCCGAATCCTGGGCGATCTTTGGCAACCACTCGGTGATGATGTCGGCCTTGTCCAACGCCTGGTGGGCCTCAAACGGGCTTTCAGGGATGCCGTCCTGCGTCTCACGCTCAACGACATCTCGCAACTCTTTGACTTTGGCGACGGCATCAGCGAATTTCGCCGTCTCTTCTCGAAGCTGCTGCCTCTGTTCCTCGGTTATGGGCACATCGTGCGGGTCGACAGCTTCGCCCTGCTGGCCATCACTATCCGACTGGGCGGAATCCTGATCGCCGCCAGTTTGGCCGTCTTGGCCGCAGCCGGTCATGAGGCTGAAGGAGGTAACGGCAACACTCAACAGCACAACAAAATGAAAACGGACGTTCATCAAAGCACTCCTTTGTAGGTGGAATAGAATACGACTACGGGAAAGCAACTCAAGGTTCGCAAGGTCACGATCGTGAAAAATGCAGGAGCCGACATGCGAACGTGGTACGCACGGCCAGACACGCGGGGACACGGCAAGCTGTGGCATCAGAGGATGCCTGCAAGAAAGAGAATCAAGCCAGAAGGACGCCCGATCGCTCAAAACGTGCCGAGTCACACAGAGGAATCGACGTGACCAGGTTCGGCGGACGTGGAATCGGTTCCAGACTCCGTGCAACATCGGCACCGGGCGCGCAGATCGCTGCCGGAAGCACGCGACCGAATGCAGGACCGGCCTGCGTGGCGGGCACGATTTCGCTGATCACCCGAACGATTGCCGACGGGACAGCATCTCCATCGGCGTCATCCTCAACGGGCTCCTCGGACACCGGCATCGAGAATTCCACGCCGAGCAATCTCCAATGGAGGTGGAGGACATCGTCCGCCGGCAGCGAGACATCAGATACCGTTGCCTGGTCATGATGCTCGTCATCTGATTCGTGATGGTGCGAGCCGTCGTGAGCCACTTCGTGGCGTTCGCCGTGCCCATGGGTGGGGTCACTGCCCCCAGCATGGACGTGTTGGACTCCCGGCGGCACGATCCCCCATGCCAGCACCAAGGCTGAGAGCAAGAGGTTCGTTGTTTTTTGCCGGAAACGGTTCCACATCGCCGCGTGTTACCAATACTTGGTGAAGGTAAATAAGCTGGGAAACATAGCGAACCCTGATTATAGCCATTACCCGGAATCCCGTCAACCTCAGCGTCGGACAGGTGGGTCCTGGTGCTTGAGATTATTCAGGTAGAATCAGCGACTCGGCATCCTGCTGTCTCCTTCACTCGGATCGTTTCCCCTCACATGCCTTCGATTGTCGACGTTCACCCGACAACCCGCAAGTCTTCGCCCCAAAACAGTTCTTGGGAGGGGTGCTCGCTGGTTTTCGGCTATAATGCCACGGGGTAAACGTAACGCGTGTATATGTATAATCGTATCGACGCCATTTTTTCAAGTTTTTTAGACAAATTCGCACCCATGGCGGCTCTTGTCTTATGTGGAGCATTGAATGGCTGACCCTGGCGTGGAACGGATGCTGCTGGCCCTGGCCGCCGGCGACCAACGGGCGTACGAGCAACTGTACGACCGGTTTGCCGTACGCCTGTATCGGGCGGCGTTGGCAATGCTCCGTCGGCCGGAGGATGCCGAGGATGTGGTCCAGGAAGTCTTCATGGCCGTGGTCCGATCCCGAGAGAAGATGTCACAGGTCCGCGATTTGCCGGCCTACCTGTTCACCGCCTTGCGTCATGTGGCCGGTCGCGTTGCGGCGCGTCGGGCTCGGCAGCCGGTAAACACCGATCCGACCATTGCCGAGACGCTCACCGACAACCAGCCGTCGGCCGGGTCGGATCCGCGCGGCGAACAGCTCGAGCGGGCGCTGGGGTCGTTGTCGCCGGAGCAACGCGAGGTGATCGCCTTGAAGATCGATGGCGAGTTGACGTTTTCGCAAATTGCCGACGTGTTGGACATCAACGCCAACACGGCCGCCAGCCGGTATCGCTATGCGATTGAAAAGCTGCGTTGCACGTTGAAAGGGGAATTGAAAGGGGAATCGCGATGAACCACGATCGCTTGCCGGGTGAGTTGGAAGCACTTCAACGCGAGTTGACCGAGCGAGATCGCCCCCGCCCGTCGGCCGAGTTGCGAGATCGCGTGTTAGGTAGTACGCGGGCCCAGGTGCGTCGCGAGCGGCGGCGCGCCGGCTGGATTTTCGCGGGGCAAGCGGCCGCCGTGGCCCTGGTGTGGATCAACCTTTCCCTGAGCGTCACACGGAGCACCAACCTGGGAATAACCTTGGGCGAGACCCCGCCGTCGGTCGACGTGTTGGCCCGGCAGGTGCAAGAGATTCTGCCGGACATTTCCCAGCGCGAGGCGCACCGGCAGGCCCTGCTGTTGCAGGCGAGCTGGAATTTGACCGCCCAACCGAACTTCTCGACATGCTCGATAACGTCAAGCGAATTACACGAATCTTTGGACGACCTTTTCTCCAACGGAGGATAAACGATGGGATACTTCTTGCTCTGGATCGAAAGTCTGGCCGTGGGACTCTTGATGGTGGCCACACTCGTCGCGTGCATCGGCCGCGTGCAACGTCGATGGGTACGAATCGTCTTGAATGTGCTGGCGGTCCTGATGCCACTGGCCTTCTATGTGGGGTTGGCCATCGGCACGGGAACTCTTCAAATCATGTATCGCATTCCCGGGGCACGGTTCGCTGCGATGGTGTTATTGACCGTCGCCTTTGCGGTGGGCACGATTTGGCTGCTCGTTAACGGATTTCGGCGCGGCGAGGAGGATCCGGCAAGACGGCGCGCAGCCGGCTGGCCGCGAGGAAAGCTGGCCGTGTCGCTGGGTGTGGCTGTGGCCCTGCATGTGATGACGTTTTGGAACATGGACCTGGCCATCCGGCAAGAGGTGGCCGCACTGCGGATCGAGGCGGGCGCCTTGGCTCTTTCGGTGGCTCCCGTGCGGGTTCCCGACGCCGACAACGCCGCATTACCCTATCAGCAAGCGTTCGAGTTGATGGGCTCGAACCGGCAGGGGGGCGAGGCCTGGAAGGAGGAGTGGAACGTGTCAAATCCGGAATTCGATGCGCAGGACCCCAAACTGCGAGAATTCCTAGGGCAACACACCTCGACGTTAGCCCTGCTGCGTCAAGGGGCCGCCAAGCCGGGCTGTTGCTTTGAACGTGACTATGGCCGGCCCAGTATCAGCATATTTTTTGCATCCGAGTTACACCGATTGCGTGCCGGCGCCCGACTCTTGGCCGCCGATGCCCGATGCAAGGCGGCCGACGGCGATCTGCGCGGGGCGTTGGAAAACACCAGCGCGATGTTCTCTATCGCCGAACACACGGCCTCCGATCCGTTGGTGGTCATGCAACTCGTGGCCATCGCCATTGATCAGATTGCCATTGGGACGCTCGAGGCCGTGCTGGCCTCGGGCACTGCCACGGCCGAAGACCTCGCGGCCGCGAACATTCACGATCACCTCTCCTACCGCAAACAACTGGAAAAGGCCTTTCGCTTGGAAGAGGCCTTCTGGCTGTCGATCGTTTTCCAGATGATGAGTGGCACTGGCGGCCCCGTGCCCAGTGGTAACGAGTGGCTGCCCTTTCAAACACCGGGCGTGCTCGTACCGCCGTACCGCGTTTTTCTGTTAAAGAACGACGTGGCCACGTATCGCGACAACATGCGCCAACTGACCGTACTGGCAGGCAAGCCGTACTACGAAACCAAAGAAGAGTGGGAGGCTCTGGAACAGAAGCTAGGATCCCGCCCGCAAGGCATTCTCTCAAAGGTGACGCTTAGCGCCCTCACTTCTTTGGCCCGGGCCATTGCCCGGGGTGAGGCCCAACGCGGCGTGGCGAGGGTGGGGTTGGCCATGTGTCGCTATCGGGCCGCCAAGAGGGCGTTTCCCGAGACGTTGCAAGAGCTTGTGCCGGAATTCATCCCGGCCGTGCCGCGCGACCCGTTCGACGGCCAACCGCTACGGCTGAAGTCGACCGAACAGGAACTGGTCATTTACAGCATCGGCCCCAACGGCGAAGACGACGGCGGCGTCCCCTTCGACAAGGAAGAGCAAACCGGCGACATCACGTTCCGGTTGACAAGATGATCCGTTATGCTCGGCGCCATGGGCGGCTTGCCGACCGTTTCCTTATTGAAACTGTGCGCCCGTGGCGTTTACAGTTTGAGTAGTAAAGCGGAGAACCTTTACCATGTTGCCCGAAATGCAAACGGTCAAGAGCCGCATCAACCGAAAAGCCGATTTCAACCGACGGTAAACTGAGATCTGACAGACTGTTACGGTTTGGCGGAGTGTTTTGGTCTCACGGCCACTTGCAAGGCCCTGTCCGCTTGATGTAGACTATTGCCAAGGTAACGGTGACCAATTCACTACGGGGGAGAAAAGCATGCTGTCTCTGGGCGTAATCCTGTCTATTGTCGCTGTTTCCGCTGCTGCTGAAACGCACGCGACGAATGTCCCGTTTCACTTTCATAAAGACCAGAGCTACTCCGCGGTCGCCTACGTCGATGTTGGACCGGCGCCGCCAGACGCGAAGTACGTTCGTTTCACGATGCAGGCGCCGGAGTGTACGGAAATTGCCCTGTATGCCGAGGAGGGCCGTGGTGACGGCGAGGTATGGGTCCTGGATCATTGCAGGATGATTCTTTCCGGGGCGACCAAGGAGTATTTCTTCCCTCTTACGGAACAAATGGGCCGCGAAACGAAAATGCCCGACATCGAGCCAGGGACGGTCGCCGTCGCACCCTATGCGCTTTTGATCCACTCGACACAACTGCCGATGAAAAAGACTCCCCACCAGGACGGAAAACTCACCCCGGCGTCTGTTGACCGGCTGTATTTCTTCTTCCGTGGCGTCCGTGGCCTGGGGACCCTCGGCCCGGGCACGTACAAAGCGTGGAACCTGGAGTTGGTTTCCGAGAGCCCCTTCGAACGCAGTCTGGCCGCGCTCGATGAAGTCTCCGTCAAGGTGGACGCAGCCAAATCGCTGGGAAACTTGAACCCTATCTGGCGGGATATTTTCTTGAGCACGGCGACGACGGCCTCTCTGCCGCAAAGAGCCGTGCGCATCCCAGATTCCATGCCCGGCACTCTTGGCGCGTTCCCTCAGGACGGCCCCGACGGGCAGTTCAACTGGAAACCGAGCGATGAGAAAGTGAGCGAGGCCCTCTCGCGCGGAGAGTTTGCGGTTCACGTGATGGGCAGAGACGTCCCGCCCTGGCTTTGGGATCCCGAGAAGCCGGAGTCTGCCGACGACCACTGGGCGATGTGGAAACGCGGCCACCTGATGCCTGCGAATGACCTTGGCGCGTACGAACAACTCCAGTATCAGGCCGCCACCCATTTCCTCGAAGCGAACTACAACATCACTCACTACGAGTATGCGACCGAGCCTGACGATCCGCTTTGGTTTCTCGGAACGGCCGACGAGTATTGCCAGATGTACGCCGCTTTCGCCCGCGGAATCAAGCGGGCGAACCCGCAAGCCAAGGTCGGCTGCCCCGGTCTGTTGAACTACAACGTGCACTGGCTGCGCGTGATCTTGCGATACTGCCTGGCCAACGACGTCCCCTTGGACTTCGTTTCCTTTCACCATTACGGTCCGCGCGCCCGCGCTTTTGGAGACCACATCGCCCATTTTCGAGCACTTGTAGCCGCGGAGTTCCCGCAGTACAACGATGTGGAGATCGTCTGGAGCGAGTGGAACAACGTTATCTTGACGCACGACGAGAGCGTGGCCTTCAAACGCACAGCCGCCCACGCCGCCTTCGCTGCCGATTGCATCAAGCACATGTCGGACCAAGGCGTTGATATTGCCACCTTTGCTTTCGCACCTTGGAACGACTTCTGGAAAGGAGTCGGCCTGTTTAATCGGGACAGTACGCCCAAGCCCGTCTACAACACGCTACGCCTGTTCACACAAATGGAAGGAACCCGAGCGCAACGCGCTGTGGCACAAGTCGATGCGGACGACTCGCTGGGGATCGGCGCCTTGGCGGCCAAGGCGGAAGAACACGTGGCCGTCGCACTCTGGTGGAACGCAGAAACGCCGTATCGAGAGGGTATCTCTCGGCAGGGTATCTCTCGGCAGGGAACGTTGCGCATTGACGGAATCCCTTTCTCTGGCCCGGCAACGCTCAGAAGGTATCTGATCGACGCGAGCCACAGCAATTTCAAGGCGGGGGCTGAGCATCAGGATCTCGAAATGGTCGAGCAGAGAAAGATCAGCATCCGCGGCGGAGTCTGGGAAACACCGATCAAAGTCGCCCCGTCGTCCGTTCAGCTTTTCAAAATCCTCCCAGCCGGTGCGGCACGATAAGCCACATTTACTCCCCTCTCCCTTTGGGAGAGGGGATCAATTTGCAGGAGGCAACACATGAAGCCCGGGCTTCGTGAACCGAACATCGACCGATTGATCGCCGCGTACCGACGCGAGAAACTGGATCGCGTGCCGAACTTCGAGGAGTGCATCGGCCAAGCGGCGACCGAGCACATCCTCGGCAAGAAGACGGGATGCGACCATCGCTTCCTGCCCATCCCCGATGCCGTCGAGATGGCGAAACGAACCTGCCAGGATGCGATCCAGTTTCAGGCGGGCGTGTGGCTCGGCAATCCGTTGGACGAGCGCCCGCCGTTCTGCTCGATGGAAGAGATTCAACGCTGGGAGCCGCCCGACCCTGCGACCTACGTGAGCAATCTGCGCGCGATGAACAAGGCCGTCGAAGGCACGGGCCTTGGCGTGGGCGCCATCGTCACCGGGCCCTTCTTCACCTCGTATGTCGGCATGGGGCCGATCGTGATTCAATCATTCCTCGAGAACTTGTACCTGGACCTCCCCTTTGTCGAGTGCCTGTTGCAACGGCACACCGAAGCCCAACTTAGCGTGTTCGAGGCCATTCTCGACGAGCCCTTCGACTTTATCATGATCGCGGACGATACGTGCGTCGACGGCGGGTTCATGTGTCGGCCGGAAATGTTGGAGCGGATTTGGGTGCCGCGCATCACGCGCCTGATCGACCTGGCCAAGCAGAAGGGCGTGCCCATCGAGTGGCATTGCTGCGGTAAGCTCGACCCGTTGATGCCCTATCTTATCGAGTGGGGTATCGACTGCATCCAACCCGTCCAACCCAAGTGCAACGACATCTATGCCCTGCACGAACAGTACGGCGACCGCATTAGCTTCCGGGGTAACATGAACATCGAGCAGGTCCTCGCTTTCGGCACGCCGGAGGAAGTCAAAGCGGATACGCGCGAGCATATCGAGCGTCTGGCAGGGGGCGGCGGATACATCGTCGCATCGAGCCACTCGATCGTCGACGGTGTCCCGCCGGAAAACTATCTTGCCATGATAGAAGCGACCTGCGAATATGGGCAGTATTGACGAGTCGCGTAGCAGCGAGTAGGAGAACCGAAGTGACACTTAGTATCAAAGACGAAACGCACGCGAAGTTAAATGATCCCGAATTGATCGAGATTCGGCGCCGCCGCATGGCACAATTCCGGGCGATCTACGACGGAGAGTACCCTCCGTCGGACGAGCCCTTTGTGATTTCGCACGCGCCGGTCGGCGGCTTGGAATGCATCAACGGCCGTAGCGACTGCCTGATCTATTCTGATCCCGCAGCTTGGCTTTCCCAGAGGCTCGATGCGTTGGCCGAGAAGGCGGACCTGATCCGAGATGAAAAGGTTTTTCTCCCGCCGACGGTCGAATTCTGGCTCTATGGCGTTCACTTCACCGACCGCATCCTGGGAGTCGAGACCTACGAGTTGGGCGGCGAAAAGGGGAATTGGCAGGTCCGGTATGCCGACTGGGAAGTAGGCGAACTGCAGATGCCCGACCTGGAAAGCAATGAGACGTGGCAGCAGGCCAAGCGCCTTGCCGAGTTGTTTCTCGAGGCGGACGTCAGTCTCCCGTTCTTTGCCATGCCGGTCATCGGCGGGCCGTGGAACCAGTGCATGAACCTCTATGGACAGCGGCTCTGCGAGACGGTATTGCTCGATCCCGAGGCGGTTCGGCATGACCTGGACGTGATGTCCGACCTATTGTGCGCCATTCATGGTTGGTACCGGGAGAATATGCCATCGGAGCAGGTGCGGCCCATTCTTGCGGGAGGAACGCGCAACCAGCCGGACGGATTCGGGCAGATCTGCGGCTGCGCGACGCACCTGATATCGACGAAACAGTATGCGGATGTCGTGGCGCCCTACGAGGACAAGGTGATGTCGCTCTATCCCAACGGCAGCATGATCCATATCTGCGGAAAACACACGCAGCACATCCCCACATGGCGAGAGATGCAGTCGGTTCGCGTGCTGCAGTTGGACGAACCGGCCGCACAGGACCTCGAGACGTACTTCAATGAGATGCGCGAGGACCAAATCTTCTTCGTCTTCCCGTGGCCCAGCGTTCCGCTGAAACGTATCATGGACATTACCGGCGGCAAGCGGGTGGTCATTCAGCTCTACGATTGGGCTTTTGACGCCTTCCGCAGTGGAGAGCTCTAAGAACTTGCTCAGACGATCCTGTCCTTACCAGAAACTCCATCCGGCATCATGCCAGCCGAGAATAGACGCGTCGCCCCCGATGCCGAATACATGAACACCCGGAAAGAAAGCGTCAGATGCATTGCAAATCGTTCCATTCGGCGTAGGGATTTGTGGTGATCTTGAAGTGGACGATTTGTCGTCGGTCATGACGCATCACGATGAAGACGTACAGAACGCGAAACGTGACCGTGGGCACTGTGAAGAAGTCACAAGCGGCGATGTCAGGAACGTGGTTGTCCAGGAATGTGCGCCACGTCTGGGAAGGCGGGTTCCTCTTGCGGACCATATACTTGGCCACGATTGCTTCGGCCACATCGTGGCCCAACAGAAGCAGTTCCGACAGGATTCGCGGTGCGCCCCAGGTTGGGTTTTCGCGGGACATGCGGCGAATCAGGTCACGGACTTCGCGCTGGATGGGCGGGCATTCAGGTTTACCGGGGCAGGTTTGCCGGGGCTCGTCGCTGAGGGCCTACTTGAAAGCCTTGAGACTCGACAGCACAACCCCTTGCTTCTGCTTTGCGTAGCTGCCGGTGGGCTTGACGAGCTTCACCGCCGACTCGAGCGGCTTGCCGTCTTCGCCGATGAAGTAGACGACGTTCAGCGTTTTCATCGCCGCGTAGGTGTTGCCCTCCAGTAGGTCCTTCAGGCAATCGAGACCCGCTTCTTTCTCGCCAATTCGGATCAGATGCCAGGCGGCGATTGCGCGGACGCTGTGTGATTCGTCGTTGAGCATCTTGCGCATTTCGTCTGTTAGGGCCGCCGCTGTGTCGCCCAGCATCATACACCCGACCGCGCCCCAATAGCGAACGCCGCAGTCGTCGTGCTTGAGCAGTCTCGCGAGTCGTTGAATGTTCTTTGGGTCATTCGCGAGCGCCACATCGGCCGCGTCGAGATAGGCGGGCAGATCGTAGAGTTTCGGATCGCGAACCATGTCGTAGATCATCACGCCATTGTCGGCGGCGCGTTTGGCGCGTTCCTCTTCGGGCAGCAGGCCCGAGTCGTGTATCTCGAGCTGCCACGCGCGCAACGCCTTGCGCATCCGGTCGGCGATCTCGGCGTATTGCGGATCGTCGATCAGATTGTGAATGTTATCGGGGTCGGTCTCGGTGTCGTAGAGTTCCTCGGAAGAGGGTTTCGTGCCGAAGAAGCGACCGGTGATTTCGTCGGTCAGGCCGGCTTTGTGATGCGCCTCCCAGGCCTGTGTGGCCTTCATTAGCCAGGTGTAGCTGGCGTGCTGGCCCCATGCGACGTAGGGCATGTAGCGTTTGATGTAGTAGTAACGTTTTCCGCGAACCGAACGACTGTTGTCCACGACATCGCCCTGTCGTTCGCTGAAGCCGAAGCTGAATTCGTTCTCCGGTTCAGCCTCCGGGCCGAGGAAGATCGTGCCTTGCATATGGTCGGGAATCTCGGCGCCGGTCAGGCTCATCCAGGTCTTCGGCATGTCAATGAAACTGACGATCCGGTCGACCGTCGTTCCTGGTTTCTCGGCGGGCCAAAGGTGTTTGTACCTCTCGGGGATGCGGACAATCAGCGGACAGTGAATGCTGTTGTTGAAGAGGAAGCGTTTGCTGCGCGGCATGACGCCGCCATGGTCGGAGTTATGGATTACGATCGTGTTTTCGGCGAGCCCAAGTTCTTCGAGTTTGGCCAGCGCGGCGCCGATGTCGCCGTCCATGTCTTCGATGGCGTCATAGTATTTCGCGTAGTTCTTGCGGATGTCGGGAATGTCAGGATGATACTTGGCCAGAACCACGTCGTCGGGATTGCAGCGTGTGTTCTCGACATTGCCATGCACTCTGCTCTCGTGCGAGGCGGTCGAGTTAACGACCTGGAAGAATGGCTGGTTCTTGGGTAGCGCGTTCCAGTCGACTTTGCCCGGATTGTCCCAGCAATCCTTGTCGTCGCGGCCGCCGATGTTGAAATCGGTCTTCGTCGAATTGCCCGTGTAGTATCCGCGCGCCTTGAGCAGATCGGGATAGTAGGGGATGCGATCGTGCGGGATTTCGTTGCGGCTGCGCATTGGCTGGATGCCAAGCGACAAGGCGTGGACGCCGGTGATCCATGAGCCGCGCGTGGGAGAGCAGACGGAAATGTTCGCGAAAACGTGTATATATCGGAAGCCTTCGGTCGCGAGCTTGTCGATGTTAGGCGTCTTGGCCAGAGGGTTGCCGTAGCAGCCAACCCACTCGGCGCTGTTGTCTTCGCACGTCAGCCAAAGGATGTTCGGCCGTTCGTCTTTGATGGTCTCCGCACGGACGGAAAGACAACCTAGTAGCGCGAAACTGAAGATCAGCGCGGATGATTTGGTTCTCATGGTCAGGTCTTCTCCAACTGATAGAATTTGCTTTTTGCGCACCGCCCGTTGATTGACGCTGCGCGGGAGAGGGAGAATTGGTTTTCGGCTTCACCCATAGTAAGCACGATAATGGCCGGGGAGAGCGCGATCGGTGTACTTGGCTTGCGATATCTTGGCGGCGTTTCTGCAACGCCGTGTGGAATGCTTCCCTTGCGATGTGGGATGCTAGGCCCATTCTCGATAGCTACCGAAAGTCGCCCTACGCCTTCGCCGGCCACGTATCGGCGATCCGATAACCTTCGGGCCACGGGTCGTCCGGGTCGAGCATGAGCTGATGCGTTCCCGTAATCCACGCACGGCCTGAAACCGTCGGCACGATCGCCTTAGTCTCTCCGAGGGAAGTCAACGACTCGATTCCACATTGGAACTCGGAGCCAATGATCGACCGCGCTCGATAACGGCCCCCGACCTGCATTTGTCCCCGAGCATGTAGAACGGCCATCCGAGCCGAACAACCGGTGCCGGTTGGCGATCGGTCGATCTTGCCGGGGTTTACGCACACGGCGTTCGGCCCCGCCAACTCGCCATTCTCCTGAGCAAGCGGGCCGGCGAACTGGCAAAACGAGATGTGCTTCCACTCGGCAAGTACCGGGTGTTGAAAGCCGAGCTGCTCGTTGGCCGCGGCCGTGATCTTCATACCGGCCGCGACAAGCTCGCTGGCTTCGTCCGGCACGATTTCGAATCCCAACGCTTTCGCATCGACGATTACGAAGCTATCGCCGCCATAGGCTGTATCGACAGTGAGCGTGCCGAGTCCTTCCACTTCCAGCGGTGCCGCGAGCTTGTCAGCAAACGAAGGCACGTTGGTGATCGTGATTCGCTCCGCCTTGCCATTGCGACAGAGCGCCCGCGCTTTGACCAAGCCGCCCGGCGCTTCGAGCATCAGCTCCGTTTCCGGCTCGGTCATGGGAACGATTCCGGTTTCGAGCACCACGGTCGCCACGCAGATCGAGTTCGACCCCGACATCGGTGGAGTATCGGCGGGCTCCATGATGATCCAGGCGACCTGCGCACGCGGATCCTTGGGAGGAACCAACAGATTGATGTGCCGAAAAACGCCCCCGCGCGGCTCGTTGAGCACAAAGCGCCGCAGACGATCATCCTGCTCGATGAAACAACGCTGCTCCCAAATCGTGTCACCGGGCGGCGGCGCAACTCCGCCGACGATCACATCGCCAACTTCACCTTCCGCGTGGCAACTCACCACATGTATCACTTTGGATGTATTCATCGCTTATCTCACTCCTCGTCTACTCGACCACCGGAATCTCCAGATAGCTCGGGTGCCCGGCGTCGTGATATACGGTCACGTGGGCCGTGCGGGCGTCCTGGGCCGTTTCCTCGGCCACTGCGCCGCCGCTATTGTAGTTCTTCTGATAGTGGATCGAATTGGGTGAACGAAACACTAGCCGCAAACGACTCCCCTTGGCAAAACGCCGCGAGAAGAACCAGAAATCGCGAAACTCGAAACGCGTAATCTCACCCGGCACAACCAGCTTTTCCTTGCGCTGCGATTCCCGGTACCGGGCACGCAACTGCATGTCGCTCAGTTGAAAGCTCTGGCCCTCGACCTCTGGTCGGCGGACCTCATTGGGCAGGATTTCGTGCAAGGTGGCGATGAAGTCGGTGTCCGGCACGTCCATCGAGATCCACAAGACCAGTTTGGGGATGCCCGTGATTTCGGTGTCTGCCTCAAACGGTTCCGTCTCGTAAACCAGCCCGCTGCCGAAGAGATTATCCGCGTACCGCGTGCTGTGGATTGAGGTCATCGCTTCGTTGTAAGCGCCCGGTTCCCCCTCACGCTCGATGTCCATGGGCCGCGTGTCGAGCGGGTCGTAGGTGTATTTATCCGGTTTGGCCGACGGCTGCGGAACGATCTCCTGCAGACTGCCACAGTGGGACGGATCGTTCGCCTTTCCGTCGACCGAATTGAGGTACAGCTTCTTGGTCACGTCGGTAATCGTCTCTAGGCTGTCGGCATACTTCCATTGTTGAGGCTCCGCGCCGAACGCAAAATAAGCGACCCGTTTCTTGAGGAACTCGGGCTTCGGCCCGTCTTTCATGGTCCAATCAAACCACGCTCGGTGCAATTCGAGCAGATCGATCGTGCTGGCTTTCGGCATGATGATGCCGCCGACCTCTGGAAAGACCACCTGGGCTGCCCGGTGGTCCCATGGCCCGATGACCAAATAATGTTTCGCGGCGGCTTCTGCGGGCGCCAGCCGATTGTGGTTTCGGAAATGCGTCAACGCACCCAGTTGGTTGCCGTCGTAGTAACCGGTGATCGCCAGGACCGGGAGATTGATCTTGCCGTATTGCTGCTGGGTCGGGTTCATCGCGTCCCAATACGCATCGATCGCCGGATGCTGCATGGTTGTGGAAAATTCGGTCGTCGTATCCCCGATGATGCGGGCCGCCTGCGAGAACGGCGGATTGAGGTAGACTTCTTGCCGCTTGGCGATCGTGTGAGTCCAAGGCAGCCGCGGGCCGTCGGTTCTGCCACTGGTCGTCACGAGCCACTGCGGGATCCAGGCGGTGAAGATGTTTCCTCGCATGGGAAAATCAGTTCCCGGGCAAGTGGGTACCGACGGGGTGATTGAGACCAAGTGCGGGGGAAACTGCGCGGCCGTTATCCATTGAACCCAGCCGGTGTAGGAGCCGCCGTACATTGCCACCTTGGCGTTGCACCAGGGCTGGGCGGCCAGCCACTCGACCACGTCATAGCCGTCGGGACCCTCGGTCGCAAACGGCTTGAATCGGTCTCCTTCCGAATTACCGCGCCCGCGTACGTCGACCATGGCCACGGCGTATCCGTGTTTCAGGAAATGCCACATCCGCATGGCATAAGACGTTTGCGTGTAGGGGGTGAAATGGACAAGGACCGGCACGGGCCCCTTCGCGTCCTTGGGCCGGTAGATCGTTGCCCCCAGTTTGATCCCGTCGCGCATCGGGATTGGCACGCTGGTCTGGACAATGACTTCCGGCTCCCCGGTCGCAGCTTCCTCCGCGCGGCAGAAGTTTACGGAAAACACAACAAGAAAAACGAGGATGGGGATCGTTATCAATCGACTCATGGCGGTGCTACCGTCCTTTCTACGCAACAGTTTACCGGTTTCCGAGCCTGTCGGGATCTTCCCGGGGGACAACTTCTGGAGCCCTGAATATAGACGGCCGAATGCGACGATACCGTGCATGTGGTTGTTCGACTGCTCAATACCTTGAGATTTCCGTGGCAGACGGTCCAACCTTAATTGCCTCCTCCTTCGCGCCTAAGTTCCCCTCCCGCATTCCTGTAATCCGATTCGAGGACAAACTCCCACAAGTCGGCGGCGTGATCCGTTCCACGATAGCCAAGATAGTACAGGTCGCCGTCCTTTCGCTTCAGGATCTCCCCGTAACCGGAATCACGGAAGTAGGCGTCGTCGACCGGTTTCATCTTCCATGTCTTACCGCCATCTTCGGTGTACCACAAACAGTTGCGTTGCTTGAACTCCAGGATGCGGTCGCGACCGGTTAGATAAATCCGTCCCGGTTCTTCGGGGAGCTTTGTCAGTTTCGGCTGTTGAACCACGTGGACGTACTTGGTGATGTCGGTCATCGTCCCCCACGTCTTGCCGCGATCGCGACTGATTCGCATCTTCGTGACATCTTCGTCGAACGACCGACCGACGACCATGATCGTATTTTCATCAATAAAGACAATGCCGGTTTCATTGATGCGGTCTTCCATGGTGGCGTAGGCCGAAACCTTCTTCCACGTGTGGGCGTTGTCATCCGACTGGTAAAGCATTGCCTGCCACGGTGTTTTGCCTTTTTCGCTGGCGGGGCATCCCAAGACAGTAATGTAAATGGACTGGCCTTCGACCGTTTTTCCAAGACAGAATTCCACATCGGTGGGGATTCCCGGCGAGCGTCCTTCGTATTTCCACGACGCGCCGTTGTTCGTACTTCGCCACTGACGAGTCTGAAAACTTTGAGGTATTCTCTGGAAGTGTTCACAACTCATCGAGATATAGAGCAGATCGCCGTTGGGGCATGTCAGTACGCCACCGTGCTCGACTTCCTCATTTTCGCCACGTAGCGGTGCTCCTTTGACCGGCGTGCCGTCGGGCAGGCAGTTTGGGTTACTCCAGGTTCGGCCTTCATCATCGGATATGTGAACGACGACGTTTCGGGGTACCACTCGAGCATGAGTAGTGGCTTGTGTATAGGTTGCAATCCATCGGCCCGTCTTGGTTTTCGTTAACGAACCGCGACCAGCCCAGTCCAATCCTTTCGGATCAGCCTTGAAGACTAATTCACGACTCTTAACCTTCATATCTGGCGCCGTATCGTCCGGCACTTCAGCACCGCAGATCGTTGCCGCGGCCGTCAGGTAAGTAGCCAGCGTGATGATCATTATTCTCTTTGTCATGTTAGGTCTCCCTCTCGGTCGAACTTATTATTCTACCCCGACTACCGTTTGCCGGAAGCCGGCTGGCAAGATGTTAGTGACAATTCCGCTATGTGGTGACATCGTCAATCCTTGCGGGCCTGTGGACTTCCCTCTCTTGCCAGAAGGCAGGGAGGCGCTACCATAACATAACCTCTGATCTCACT
>CAYYOX010000026.1:0-8685 GCA_964473065.1 uncultured Planctomycetaceae bacterium
GGTAAGCACAGGATAACAACGCCTGGTTCATGAAATACTACAAGCCGACGTTCGATCGTCGCTGCATGGGCTGTCACCAGCGGCGCGTGATGACGCGGACCTACAACTATAATCCGGGCGGCGACGGGCGAGTCGTCGTAAGCAGCGATCTCTGGGACGAGACGGCGCTGGCCCAGTTCCAGCATGGGCACGGGCGGATTTCTCGCATCGGCCAGTACGGTCCCTCCGAGCGAATCAACCTGACCCATCCCGAGTGGAGCTTCGCCCTGACGGCGCCTTTGGCCGAGGAAGCGGGCGGGTTCGGATTCTGCAAAACCAAAGACGGTGAGCCGGTCTTCAAGGACAAGGAGGATGACGACTATCAGCGCATGCTGGCCGCGATCCGTTTGGGGCACCTGCGACTCTATGCCAATCCCCGCGTCGACATGCCGGCCGACTATGTGGCGACGACTCGCAACAACCAGTACGACGCGGCGGAGATTCAGCAGCAATTCGCCGAACTCGACAAGCCGAAGCTGAGCGACGGCATTTCCGTTTTGCAATCGCCTCCCGCCGACGCGGTCAATCTCGCCCTCAAGGCGGTCGCGTCCAGCGACGACGGGATTCCGCTGGAGCCGAATCCTGTAATTATGCTCAGCGGGGCAAACGACGGCGACCCCGAGACGATGTGGGACGATGTCAATGGTCGGCCCGAATATCGGCTGACACTTACTTGGGAGTCGCCGGTCGCACTGCGGGCGATCTCGATCACCGGCTGGGAACATCACGATTTTGCCCCGCGAGATTTCACGATCCTGGCCGACGGCCAAGAGATCGGGCGAGTAAGCCATGCCGCCTACCTCGACAATCGGTTGATCCTATCGATTCCGAAGACGGAGTGCCGCTCCTTGGAATTGCGCATCGACGGCTACTACCTCGGCTCCCCGTGCATTCGGGAATTGGAGGTGTACGGCAAGTGAAGAGTTGGCATTAACGGTCCGCCAAGAACGAACTCTTTCGATGGGGCGTCACCCACGAAATGCAGGCCGGGTCGCCGCTGGAGGACACTTTGGCCATGTACCGCGCTGCTGGGAGTCTCACCGGGGAAATCGACGACTCGATCGACAGGCGGATACGGAATCAATCACGACCTGCAAAGGTCACATCGACCTGGGGCAGTTTCAGCAAACGTATGGCTGAGATGAGACGTGTCGAAAATGGACCCCACCTGAAACACTCCATCGGGGGGCGGCTTGATTCGGCCCATGGCCCGGTCGCGAGCAATCTGGGATACGTTTTCTGACGCACGCCGGAGTGCCCCAAATACTCGTCGGCTGGAACACCTCACACCAGATTCCCGGAATCGGGTGGGATCTGCGTCACTTACCCAACGTTTTTTGACTTGGCCCGACCGTGCCGCTTGGATGCGTCGGTCGATTTCCCCGCCGCACATTGACGCAAGCCCCCACATAGGTGGGCGAGTGGAGTAGGACGCCGTTTGCTGGCTCATGACACGCCCTCATGGTGCGTTCCGATGCCAGACGTGTGCGGCCCTACAAGTCTTGTTCGTCCGCCGGGGGAGCGATCGTCGATTCGGCAACACCGCCACTCTTCAAGAAGCCGGAGTAACTCAGCCTTAGCCTTGCTCAACCATGACTGACGGAAGGAAGTAATCTCGTTCGGACCTGAACAGGAGAACCGGTGCAAGCGGAATAACCCGCCTCAGCGCCTGTTGTGTAGTAAGCTTGACAGTAAGCGCGTGAGAGTTGATAGCCATACAACTTGGTTCTGAAACCGCTCCAAGACGCAAGGATTGACGCATGTCTACTCAATGGTTTCTTGCGGCAGTTCCCAGTTCGACGCTCTTTTGGGACGTCTTCACGAAGACGTTACTGGAGCATCCATCGTTTTCAGAAGTATTCGCGCCGCTGCTTGTTGGTTGCATTCTTGCCTGGCTGGGGCTGGGGGTGTACTTCAGACGAAAGGAGTACGAGCTCGTTCAGAAACGATACCTGGACGATGGCCTGGATCTTCTCGTTGACGATTTTGGAGCGACGCTCGCGAACTACAGAAGCAATTGGTTCGACGGCATCTTGCTTATTCAAGCATTCAGGAACGGGGTTGTGAGCGAGTGCGAGGTTGAACGCGGCGCGCGTCAGCAACCCGGCTCATATGGCATGGCGACGGTGCAACGGCTTGAACGAATGGTTGGGGACGAGAAACACTCGTTGTCGTGGATGACGCAATCGCTTTACGCGTTTGTCGATAGGGCGAACTCTTTCGTGCACTACGACCTTGCACCGGGTATCAGGGAGGCACGCCGGCTATCAGACGAAGGACCTTCAGCAGCCAACGGAGACGAGATACAGAAAGCAATATCAGAGTATGAGGAGAGGATGAAACAACTCCCAGGAGACTGCAAGCCATACGAAGTGTTCTTCACACAACTGGGAGAAGTGGCCGGAATCATGCAACAGCGAGAAATCTCCTTGAAAATGATCCGACGCTTGCACCAACACAAGAGAGTGCGAGCGTGGGTGTCACGCTTACATGAGCAACGTGCTGAGATCCAAGATGTTGGTTGACTAGAAAGCCGCCCACCCGGGCGCTCATCAACGGGAAAGAGAATGCGACTTGCATCTATACGCTTCGGCAACACACGCCAACCGTCACGAGCGAGTGCCACAACCTGCATTATTGAAATCGACCGACCGCAATTGACGCAGTCAGGGTCGATAATCCTTGTCGTCAAATCGAGTGCGTGAGATAGTCGATTCTCAAGCCCGTTGTGGTTCTCGCTAACTGCCCTAGGACTAACCGTCATCACCGCGCGCAGATGCGAACGAACCTTGTTTGCGGTCCGTCCCGGATTTTTTCCTTGCTGGGCAGCAGCGTCCTCGTAGACCCAATCGAGGAACTCACGGATTTCTTTGCGACCAAGTTGGTCAAGCGGAAGCCCACCGCCCCAGCGAGCCCACTTTCTCAGTGTCGTGGAATACTCCTCACGCGTTCTTTGCGCTGGATTGCCCGAATGAAGATACTTGACCACTGCGGTTTCGAGGGTCATCGGCATCGTTGAACTCCAACGCCGCCGACATCTGGTCCAACGCACGTTCCTTTTCGATCGGCGGCGATGTTCTACGCTTCCTGCTAATTGAGTGGAATTAGGAAATCTGGGAAGGCCTCGTTGCATTGGGGCCTAATCCGAGAATAATCTCCCGAGATCCCGATAGCGATTGCCAATGGGTTGCCAACCTGGCACTCCCCCATGCGGTGGGGGCAGAAGAATCGAGAAGACGAGCGGTCACGCCCTCCTTATGCACACAGCGACCACTCCGCATTCTGCGTCGGAGTGTCGGGGCGACGCGATTTGGGAGACAACTTCTCAGTCGCGTGATGATTCTTCTTCACCTTGAGGGGCTCCATTCCGGACTTCGCCCACGGTCTTCACCCGGTTTCGAGGTCCAAGCGGAATACCAAGGAACCACCATACTTTCCATCTGCTTTAATCTACTCTTCCGAAACAGCCGATTATCTAGTAAAATGGCAATCGCTGGGCCGGAAGTCCTTTTGTGGTTCACTCTTACGTCGTATTCGCTATAATTCCGTAATAAAGGCTCGCGGGTTGCGAGGCGGGGGGGTCTGGAATGAGTTACCGACGGCAAATTGCATCTACCGCGATTGCCAGATTCTTCTCGTCGACAGTCATTAAAGAATTGGCTCGTCGGGGAAAGTCGCCAACTCTTGCGCGTCTAATTCGCGAGTCCGGCTTGCTGCCACAAGATCAGCAGTCAGAAACAATCGCCGAGTTTCTCGACGACGCCTTTAGGCTCCTAAAGCAGAGACAGCACCGGCATGAGTACATATACAAAGCTGCTATTACCAAGAAGATTCTTCTCGGCACGCATTCTCTGCAAACCGCGTCGATGATTACCGAGTTTCGGGTCGGAGAATGCAAGGCAGACGTTGTGATTCTGAACGGAACGGCAGCGGTCTACGAGATCAAGTCAGAGAGGGATAGCCTATCCCGTTTAGAGAAGCAGATCGACTGTTATATGAAGGTTTTCGCGACAACGAATGTGATTGTTGGAGAAAACCACTTGGACGATGTTCTCGCGATGGTCCCAAATGAAGTTGGGGTACTCAAGCTTTCCGGAAAGTATCACATTTCATCGATAAGGGAAGCAAGAGACGACGCCGCTAGAACTTGCTCACGCTCCATTTTTGACGCAATGACGCTCAACGAAGCTGCAGCCATTCTGGCTGACAATGATATCGAGGTCCCACTCGTACCTAATACTCAGCGACATAAAGTCTTGCGTGAGGCCTTCGTCGTTCTGCCGCCTGAGGTTGCTCATCGAGGCATGGTTAAAGCGCTCAAAGACTCCAGAAGCTTGCTTTCGCTTCAATCACTTCTCGATGAGTTGCCGGAATCTCTTCATTCAGCATCCATTTCGACGCGACTCCGGAAGAGCGACCATGAGCGATTGATAGCGGCGGTTAGCACGCCCCTCAGTGCAGCCCTGTGTTGGGGTTAGAGAGCCACATGTACTATCCTTATTTCCGCGGAAAGCAATACGAGCTCGTTACGGTCCGAGAATCTGCGCCCCTTTTGGCCACCTCGGAATTCGTACCGATTATCGAGCCCGTGCGAGAGCAGACAAGCGGACTTAAGAAGGCTCTAGAATCACTTGAAGATCGGAATGCTGCGTCGATCGTAATCGTGAACCCGCAGATCGGTGACCTCAGCGATGATGGAGAGAAGCTGCGGACTTTCATCGAAGAGCACTTTGCAGATTATCAACAGCTTCAGATCGGGTGCTTGCTAACGGCACAAATGAAGACCGAGGATGCACTAGAGGAATGCAGACGCCAAGATCCAAATCGGCAAATTGCGTTAATCCATGCCGGATTTTCTGAGGCGAGAGCGCTCGGTGAATGTGTAGAGCAAGAACTCCCTAATGCTACCACGAATGTTTTCCTAGAAGACTATTGCGGCAAACTGTACCAGAGACGCTTCAAGAAGCCTGGCACTAATAATATTCTCGTGCGTGACGGTTGCGTTGACCGGAAAAGAAACAGGGACCATCCCGACTTACCAGAGTTCTTCTCAGACCTTCACATTACCTATGAGGAGGAGAACGTAGATGGCTTTGGCGACTTCCTCATGGTTGGTGATGATTATACTGAGGGCGGTGGACCTGCCTACACTGTCGCCATTCATCTCACCTTTATAGATGACGACAGCGACAACGAAATGCACATACAGCATTTCAAGTCCGATCGTCAAGATACTCCAAAAGACCCAGCCGGGAAATTTCAGGAGGCATTGAACAAAGTTGTTGATTCTGTACGAGACCCAGACTCCAAGTTCTACGAAACTGGGGCGATTGGTGAGTTTTGCGACCTCCACGATCGCGGCCATTTCCCAGGGCTTGGGTATGTCAAAAAGCTCTCGATGAAGCACCACATCGAAACTCTCGCTAGGTTTTTCGAGATTAGTGGGACTGAGAAATAATGCTATGCTGCGGATGTTGTTTCAACGATCGTGGTTTACGCAGGGAAATCATCCCGCGTCTTGCTCAAGAAAAAGGCAATTGCCCAACCTGTGGTGCCGAGGATGAAGACCTTGTCGAAGCGCTTAAGCTGGGCGACTACTTTGAAAGCCTCTGTGGAATCTACAGCTCATCCGATGATGGAGAAGTGCTTGTAGACTGTCTCATTCGCGATTGGTGCATTTTCTCAGTTGATCGCGCGGTCGCGAATAATCTTCTGGTCGAGATACTTAACGATGGCGAGCGAGTTCGCCAGAAAGTCAGGCCGTCTGCATTCTGCGACTCGGATAGTTTGGATCGTTGGACACAGCTTCGCGATGAATTACGCAGTCGCAATCGATTCTTCCCGGAAAGTGACTTCGAGCATGATCGCTTGAAGGAATTGCTCTCATCACTGATGTTCCAGAACGAAGACTGGGAAGAAGTATGGTATCGAGCGCGAATCGAAGAAAACGGTAATGCCTACCCACCCGAAGAAATGGGCGCTCCGCCTGGAGAACTAGCTACTCACGGAAGAGCGAATCCGGCGGGAATCCCTTATCTCTATCTTGGTTCAACGTCAAGGAGCGCTGTCACCGAGGTCCGACCGCATCCGGGCGAGATCGTTTGCGTCGCAGAATTTACAGTTCCCCGTGGATTGAAAGTTGTCGACCTTAGAAACCCACGAGAGCGGGTATCGCCGTTTTTGCTTGATGATGAGGACATTGCACCGATGCGAGGCGACATCGCATTCCTAGAGCGACTAGGGCAAGAATTGACCACTCCGGTGCTACCCAATGCGGCTGCGATCGATTATATACCTAGCCAGTATCTGTGCGAGTTCATTAAGAAATGTGGCTATGTTGGAGTCGTCTATTCAAGCTCGGTAAGTGATGGCATGAACTTAGCATTATTCTCCCCTGGGGAAGCTGTCGTCGGAAGGGTGGCAGAGTATTCGGTAGGCGCGGTTAGCGTCGAGATGTCTGAGAGATTGACTGACAAAGACAACTAATGACAGTTTTCTTGGGTAGGTCGGTTCGACTGACGACACTTCCGAAAGTGCGTCCGTAAACTCCTGCGAAAAATGGGCTCGTTTCTTGGACGCACAGGACTAACCGTCCTGAGTCACGAACACGATCTGGTAAGATGACCGAAATGACAGCTACCGACGCATCCAACCGCAACTTTGCAAGCTGCGTCGGTGTTCACGACCGCTGAGTGAAACGGGAGTTCGCGGGTCGCCGTCTCAGAAAGTCGTCGGAAGCCCGATTTGATTTCTCGGACGCGCCGAATATCGACCCTGCGCGAAACACTCCATCGGGGGGCAGGTCTTGACGCAGATAACGCCAGAATTCATCCTCAATCGGGTGGCAGGTGACGCCGTCGCAAGAAACGGTTGTGCCGGAGTTTCTCGGATGCGTCGAATTCCCAACCTTTTCTCGGACTGCGATGGCGGCCTCGAAAGGCGTCGGCCACTGGCCCCTGACGATGCTTCTGTACGAGCCGGCCAAGGTTTGGCGTGAAGGTCAAACAGTAGACGCGCAGGAGTGCACAGTAGTAGAATGGTCAATACAGTTGATCTGGAGCGGGTCTGGAAATACAGTAAGAATTTCGACATGGCAAGAGGTGTGAAAGTCTCGTAGGAGGAGTCTGTGTATTTGCTGAAATATACTGCGATCGTCGTTCTATTATCTTTGGCGACTGCCCGGTCAAGGATATCGGAAGCAGCCGAGCCTTCGCCGTTTGAAGATGCGGTGGCCGTTTGGCACATGGCCGACACGGACGGTCAAGCCGCGCAGCGCGCTCGATTGACGATCCGCGATAGCGTCAAGCTGGGTGTCAACCTAGAAGGACCCCAGTGGGAAGCCTCACTACGGCGCGGAGGTGACGGCCGAGTTGCGGAGTTTGGCGGCGGGTATCTGATCGTCGGTGAAGAAGCGGCCGAGGCGCTGCACCTCGGCGGTGACAAGATGACGTTGTGCATTCGACTCCGGGATTCGGCGGGCAAGTGGGACGTGCCCCTGTTTGCCAGGCACGCCCCAAACGACCCGTTCGGCAAGATCCTTTACCCGGCCCCGTTGAACAAGGCGATGGTCGGCTTTCCGCAGTTGCACCGGATCAAGGAAGATAAGGCCGTCGAGTTCCTTTGGCGTACCACGCCGCTTAAGGACCGCGTTGCCCCGAAATACTACAACGAGGGCAAGCCGACCGGCTGGTTCAAATTCGTCGTCGATGGGGAAGCCAAGTATGATCAGGTTACCGAGGGCGATTTCGTCGCCGGCGTGCTGCGGCTTCAGGCGCCCACGGACCTGATCGGCCGGGGCCGTTGGCACGACATCGTCGTCCGGTTCAACCGGGCGAAACTCGAAATGTTTGTCGACGGCGTGCCGGTGGACGAGGACTGGCCCCACGGCAACCTCCACCAGTTCCAGGGACCGTTTCTCATTGGCGCCGGCTTCCAGGACGGGAAGCTGCTCTCCGGCTTCCAGGGGCAGATCGACCACGTGGCGCTGTGGGATCGGGCGTTGACCAATGAGGAAGTCACGGCCATCAGCGGCGGTCCTGAAGAGTCGGCCCGACGCGACGTCAAGATTCTCGGGCCACGAAGACCGGTCGGGCAGTATTGGCGCCCCCGTGGATATAACAAGTTCATCGGCGACTGCATGACGTTCGCCCACGACGGGGTGTTTCACGTCTTCTTTTTGTCCGATCGCGGTCACGGCGCGGGGAAATGGGGGATGCTGGGCTCTCCTTGGGGACACGTCAGCACCAAGGATCTGGTTCACTGGGAGGAACACCCATGCCCACTGGACGTCACCGAGCCGTGGGAATGCTGCCTGGGCACGGGTAGCTTTGCCTACCACGATGGAAAGTACTATCTGTTCTACATCAAACACGACCGCCGTGCATGGTTCACGGACAATCCCAACCTTGGCGATACGGTCTTCGTCGCGACGAGCGACGACTGCATTCACTTTAAGAAAGAGACGGAGCCGCTGTTCGTACTGGATTTCTTCAACCTCAACGACATCAATCCCGACATCTATCCGAATGAAACCGAAGGCGGCTACATGTTGAGCCTGTCGACCTGGAAAGTCTGGAAATCCAACGACCTGCAGCATTGGGAGCAGAGAGGCAATCTCTCGACGCCCAGTGGGTGGGGGTGACCAAG
>CAYYOX010000026.1:8695-23404 GCA_964473065.1 uncultured Planctomycetaceae bacterium
AAATGGAACGACTGGTCCTACTTCACCTCGTGCAGTCTGCTTTGGCGTTCGGACAAACCGATTGAAGCGGACGGCAAGTGGTCGGGTCCTCCCCACCAAACGCTTGCCGACGGAATCCGCGTTCCCCAGATCACCCCGTTTGGGGACCGACACTTCATGGCGGGCTTCACGCCGGAGCCTACCCGTACCGCTTATGCCGGGGAGCTGCTTGTTCGCGAACTGATTCAGTACGCCGACGGCACGTTGGGGACGAAATGGCCCGAAGAGATGATCCCCGAAAGCGGCCCGCCACTGAAGTTGCCGCCGGATGCAGCGGCCGACGGCTCGATTCGCCTAAGCGCACCGGACGGCTTCGCGTTCGGCACGCTGGAAGAGATTCCGCAGAACGTGCGGATCACGCTGCGCGTGAAACCGCAAGCCGGCGTCAAGCACTTCGGCCTCTGTGTTCGCGGGCAGGGAGAGTACGCCTCGGGCTGCGAATTGCAGTTCGAGCCGCCACTACAGCATGTCCAATTCGCTCCCGTGGCCGATGGCCAAATCGCCAAGAGGCCCGGCAACTGGAGGGCCGTCGGAGGCGTGACCGACATCGACAAGCCCTTTACGCTGGACGTGATCGTCAAGGACGATCTGGTGGATGCCTGCATCGACAATCGACGCACCATCATCACGCGGAATCGCACCAAACTTGGCGGCGATCGACTGTTCTTCTTCGTCGACCACGGTGAAGTCACCTTCGAGGAGATCCAAGTACGACCGTTGCTGGATGAGTAAGGCGACTCGCCAAGAAAACGTGAATTCCCATGAGACGCACAATGAGGTTTTTCCTTCGCAAACTGGTTTGTTTCCTTGTCTTGCACGGCCTGCCGGGCGCCTCCTCGCAGCTTAAAGCGGGTGAGTCGCACCGGCCGCTACGTATACAGACTCTCGACTGCGATGCCGGCCGCCTTGAGGTCACGCCCGCCGATCAGGCCTTTCGCGTGGAGTTCCGCTGATCGACTGAATTCCTGTCCGAGAAAAGGACCGTGCGTGAAACACTCTATTGGGGGGCAGCCTAATTTGGCCCAGCACTCCGTAGCAAGGTATCCTGGCGATACGACTTGCCAACCGCCATGGGCACGCACCACCGCCGCCGCTCCTGCGAGTCTCCGACGAGCTTGATCAGTTGCGACTGGTTCAGCGGTTTAGGCAGGTACATCCAGCGTGCCACCGTAAACGGCCGAATCCGCGTTCACACGCAGATCATGGCATGCGCGGTTCAGGCCGCCTTGGCGAGGTCCTCGGCCGTGAACTGAATAGTTAACTCTTGCGCGTAATACGGTCATTACTTGGGATGTTTCGGAAAAGGTATGGGATTGATGAAACAGCAAGATGGCTGCAAGAAAACCTGCCGGATACACCACACCGGAGGCGAACAGCCGAGCGGCGGTCACGAAATGTCGGGGAAATCATCGCAAGTTTGACTCTGCGAGGGCGCGATGTTAGAATCGCGAACATTCGGAGCTTGGAAATGTTCCAGGCTGAAGCCAAAGGGGAAATGTCAGGTAAAGGCGTGCCGATGAATTCAGAATCAGGTAAGTGTTCCGTACTTCTGTTGGCGATGTTTGTGTTGGGCATTCTTTGCAGCCCCACGGCTTTCGCAGATCTAACCGTTGATGATTATTCACGTGCCAAAGGGTTTTATGCTAACAAACTGGCGGAACTCGTATATCGCGGTTCGGTGGCGCCGAATTGGATCCCCGATAGCGAGCAGTTCTGGTACCGCGCAAAGACACGTGAGGGAAAGCAGTTTGTGTTTGTCGACCCACAACGCAAAGAACGCAGGCCAGCCTTTGATCACGCCAAGCTTGCCAGTAGTTTGTCGAAAGCCGCCGGCGCCGAGTACTCTGCCGACGCGCTGCCCTTCGACGCCTTCCGTTACGCAAACGACGGTCATCGCATTTCCTTTACGGTGGGAAACGATCCATGGACCTGCGACCTGGACAATGATTACGGATGCACCAAGGGTGACGCGTCGTCGCCGGCAGCAACGCCGCCGAAGCCTTCGGAGGTGCTCTCCCCCAATGGCAAATGGGCCGCCTTCCTAAGAGAGGGTAATCTCTGGCTCAGCACAACCGACACCAACGAGGAAACTCCGCTTACCGATGACGCCGAGCCGAATTACGATTACGCCGTAGGGCCGGATTGGCTCACCTTTCACCCCATGATCCGGAACGGGAGTGAGCCGCGCCCGGATATAAAATGGTCGGGCGATTCGTCGAAAATCCTTACCTATCGGCTTGACGAGCGACAAGTGAGGGATATTTCCCTGGTGCAAAACGCCCCGGCGCCTTCCGACAGGAAGAATCATGGCGCGCGACCGATCGTGTATACATACAAACTTCCGGGGCCGGGGGACGATCATTTGCCGATGGCGGAAATTCTCGTGTTCGATGTGAAATCGAAGACCCGGACCACTCTCGGCACTCCGTTGTTCGCTCCCACATTCTCGCCAATCGGTGCGTGGGATGTCAGTTGGGGTACGGGCAGCCAATTCGTATTGTTCATAAATCGTAGCCGTGACCATAAACGCATAACGGTCAGCGCTGCCGACACGACCACCGGCGCGTTGCGCGATTTCTTTACCGAAGAGGCCGATACGCCCGTCATCCAGGACGTTATCGGGTACAAGTTATGGCTCTTTAGCGACTGGAAGCGTATCATCTGGCGATCGCAACGTTCCGGCTATCAGCACTTGTATCTCTACGATGAGGATTCATGCACGGCACTTACCAGCGGGCAGTGGAATGCCGCACACATAATACGCGTGGATGACGAAAACAAGTGGGTTTACTTCCTCGGTAGAGGACGCGAAGCCGGCCCCATTCTCTGCCAGCGGGATCCGTATTACGTGCATCTCTATCGCGTGCGGTTCGACGGAACCGGACTGACACTGCTCACGCCCGAGGATGCAACTCACGCTGTCCAATTCTCACCCTCCGGGGATTACTTCATAGACACCTATTCGCGCATCGATCTGCCGCCGGTAATCAACCTGTATCAAGCCGACGGGACACGCGTGATGGAACTGGAGCAGGCCGACGTTGACGATTTGCTGGCGACGGGCTGGCGATACCCCGAACGTTTTGTCGTTAAATCGCATGACGGCAAGTCCGATCTCTACGGAATTATGATTAAACCGTCCCATTTCGATCCCAACAAGAAGTATCCCGTCCTGGACTACCATTACGGCGGTGTTCAGGGCATCAACGTGCCAAAATCGTTTGGACCTAGTTGGTCTGGTGGGCTCTATCCGATGGTCGAACTCGGTTTCATCGGCATCATCCTCGATGGCACGGGCACCCCAGGCCGCAGCCGAGTCTTTCACGAGATGTCGTACGGCGACATGGGATACGCGGCCGGCCTGATAGATCAGCCGGCCGGTATCAAGCAACTCGCGAAGCGCCACTCGTTTATCGACATTGATCGCGTGGGCATCTATGGCGGCTCCGGCGGCGGCTACAGCAGCACGCGGGCAATGTTCCTTTACCCGGATTTCTTCAAGGTGGCCGTCGCCTGGTCAGGCAACCACGACCAGCGTCTTAACCATGCGATGTGGTACGAGCGTTACAATGGGATATTCGACGGGGACGACTACGCCGACCAGGCCAATGCGACGCACGTGGAAGGCCTCAAGGGAAAGCTGTTGCTTATGCACGGAGACATGGACGATAACGTACCCTGGGCATGCACTGTGCAGTTGGTCACCGCACGGATCAAAGCGAACAAAGATTTCGATATGCTCATCCTGCCCAACCGCAACCATGGTATCGGCGCAGATCCCTATTGTGAGCGTAAGAGGTGGGATTATTTTGTAACGCATCTACTGGGCGAACAACCGCCTTTACACAACCACAATTGAAAGCGAGACCACACCATGAATCATCGAATGAATAGAGTCTGGCTGCGGATGGGGATTCTCCTCGTAGCGACAGCAATGATTGTTTCGGGATACTCATCGGCCAACGCGCAGACGAAGCCATCGGACCGCTATAAGTATTTGACTCCCGAGGCGGTAACGACCGACGACCCGCGCCGGATACCCATGCCGCCGGACTATCTCGTTCCAGAAGGCTCGATTGTGCTCAGAGGAGGCCGGGTGTTCGATGGCACGGGGGCGGCAACGCGAGCCGCGACCGTTGTGATCGAAGGGAAAACGATTACGGCCCTATTGCCGCCGGAATCCACCGACTGGCCGAAGGAGGCCAAAGTCATTGACGTCTCAGGCAAGACCGTCCTGCCCGGGCTAATCGATTGCCACGTCCACCTGACTTACACGGAGCCGGGAATTCCGACTTCAAAGGCTGTTGACTTTAGCCATGGGGCGCTACGTGGAGTCGAACGTCTTCGCTACTATATCGAGTCGGGCATCACGTCTGTTCGAGATACCGGCTCGCAGGGCATGGCCCCGTTCTATTTGAAGGAGTGGATAGCTGAAAACCGATTGCCCGGCCCCCGCGTGTTTGCGGCCGGACAACTTATCACGGGCACCGGTGGCCACGGTGCTGAGGGCTACGACATCCATTCGGCAATATACGGGGAAATCTACGAGGCCTCGGGACCCGACGGTTTTCGCGATGCCGCACGAAAACAGTTCAAGAACGGCGCCGATTTCATCAAGCTCGGGAGCCACTTCAGTCGCGAGGAAGTGAAGGCCGCCGTCGAAGAAGCGCATGCCTTGGGGGTCCGCATCACCGCAGATGCCGAGACGTTCTACATCCAATGGGCCGTGGAGGCCGGCATCGACTGCATCGAACACCCCCTGCCACGGAGCGACGAAACCATACGTCTGATGGCAAAGCGGGGTACGCATAACGTGCCGACTCTGATCTCTTATCAAATTATCTTCGATACCCAGGGCGCCTACTACGGCTCGACATCGCGGCGGTTCACGTTTACCAGGGACTCGATGTTCGAGACATTAAAGAAAATGCGTGACGCGGGCATCCTGATGGGAATAGGAACGGACCTCGTTGGCAACTGGTATCGCTTCCTGCCTCAAGCGTATATTGAGGAAATGAAGTGGTTTGTAAAAGCCGGCTACAGCATTCCCGAAGCGCTGGTAGCGGCTACAAAAAATGGTGCTATAATCCTCGATATGGAGGACAAGCTCGGAACCCTGCAACAGGGCAAGCTCGCGGACGTACTGGTCGTTGATGGCCGTCCCGATGAGAATCTTGACGATCTGGCCAACGTATCGCTGGTCATTCGCAACGGCATCGTCGTGGTCAAGGACGGGCAAGTCGTCATTAAACGCCACGTACCGATCCCTCTTCCGTCCGCTGCAAAATGAAGCGGAAACTGGGGTCAGGTCGGTATTAGCTATTAAGCACGAAAAGAAAAGGGTCGCGAGTCTTTTGTTGGTCTTTGGCGTGGTGCTGGCCGGCGACCGGTCGGGTTCCGGGAGCGGATGCCGGTGTTTTTCGGCCATTTTCCCGCAGAATCGAAGACGTGCAGCGGGCTGCCTTGGTTTTTTTGGGCCGATATGGTAGCATGGTAGTCGATATCTGTCCCAAGGTAATCGCTGTCTCCAAGAAAACGACTGGCCTGGCCATGTCGGTTCACCGGAGGGGGCGATGGAACTCTTGAAAACATTCCAGTGGGAGGTGGCTCGATGGGCGGCTCTGAATCGAAAGTGACGGACTTCAAAACGCAAGTTGGGACCTTCTTGGGCGAATGCGTTCGCCAGGGGCTTCCGGTTATTGGGTGCCTGGCCATGGCGGCGCAGTTCGCGGGCGTCGCCTACTCGGCGGAGCAGCCGACCGCGCCTACCGCGTCGTGGGCTTTCGATGGCTCGGCCGACGGACTGGAACCGGTCGAAGGCAAGCTTCGCTTTGCCGATGCCGACACGCTACCCGGGACCGAGGGCAAAGCGCTCGCCTTGGGCGTTGCGGAAGGGGACGCTGATTACTTGGCCGCTCCGCTGAGCGAGGCTACTCGGCTCGGCGCCAACTACACCATCGAGGCTTGGATCTACCCGACGCGAATTTCCCAGTGGAACCGGATCGTGTTGAACTGGGGTCCTCCGGGGCAATACGGTTATCACCTGGCGCTGAAGAACGGCCAGGCCAGTCTGGTCCACGGCCAGGCCGACGGGGCCTACATCGCGTGTGAAGGCGGGTTCGTGCAGCTTGACCGCTGGCAGCAGATCGTGGGCGTCGCCGATGCTGCTGGGAAATCGCTGAGGATCTACCTCGACGGCACGCTGATGGAGACCGTGCCCTTCGACGGCACGGCTGTGGCGAACATCACCGAGCCGCTGGCCATCGGGGGCCCCGGTTCGGCAGGCAGCAGTTTCCAGGGCTATCTCGACGGCGTGACCCTCTGGAAGGAACCGTTGTCCGACGCACAGATCGCGGCTCGCTTCGCCAAGCGACCGCCCCAGCCGCCGCTGCCCGCACTGGCAACCGTACCCGGGGAGATCCTCTTCGCCGAGCGGCACATTGTTCAGGAGCACTACTACGCCAACTTCGGCTACAGCGGCTGCGACGAGAACCAGTGGCTGCACGGCGCCGACGGCGGGCGGCTGGCGATCCTCGACCCGGCCACGGGCCGCGCTCGCACGCTGATCGAAGATGCCAAAGGCGCCTTCCGCGACCCGGTCGTCCACTACGACGCGAAGAAGGTCCTTTTCTCCTACCGCCGCGACGGCGCCCATAACTACAACCTCTACGAGATCAACCTCGACGGCACCGATCTGAAACAGTTGACTTCCGGCGACTGGGACGACGTCGAGCCGGCCTACCTGCCCGATGGCGGGATCGTCTTCTGCTCGACGCGCTGTCAGCGCTATGTGCTCTGCTGGTTTGCGCCCGTCGCCACGCTGCACCGCTGCAACGCCGACGGTTCGGACATCCGTCGGCTCTCCTCCGGTTCGGTTACCGAGAATACGCCCGCCATCCTCCCCGACGGACGCATCATCTACACGCGCTGGGAGTATGTCAACCGCGACGCCGTCAGCTTCCATCACCTTTGGGCCATGAATCCCGACGGCTCCGGCGCCACGATCTACTACGGCAACCAGCAAGCGGGCGGCGTCTATATCGACGCTCGACCGATCCCCGGCACGAGCGGCGTGGTCTACGTCGACTCCGGCTACCATGGCCAGACCGAGCACCAGGGCCTCATCCACCTACTGAGCGTTCACAACGGCCCGAACGACCTTACCCAGACCCGGGCGATCACCGGCAACGGCTTCCGCGATCCCTATCCGCTCTCCGAGACGCAATTCGTGGCGGCCAACAACAACGAACTGGTCTGCGTGACCTACTCCGGCGAGGTCAAAACCTTGTGGCGCTCGCACGGGGTGGTCCACGAACCGCGGCTGATCGCGCCGCGGCCGCGCGAACCGATCATCTCGTCGCGCGTCGACTTGGCGAAGGCGACCGGTACGCTTTCCCTGATGAACGTCTATCTGGGCCGCAAGATGGCCAATGTCCCGCGCGGCTCGATCCGGAAACTGCTGGTCATGGAGGATCTGAGCAAGCCGGTCAATTTCCACGGGGGCGGCACGACGCCCATCGCCCACGGCGGCAAATGGACGCTCAACCGCATTCTGGGCACGGTGCCGGTCGAATCCGACGGTTCGGCCCATTTTGAGGTTCCGGCCGGTCGCAGCATCTACCTTGCCGCACTTGATGAAGACGACCTGTGTGTGAAACAGATGCGTTCGTTCGTCACGGTCATGCCGGGCGAGCGAGCAAGCTGCATCGGTTGCCACGAGCATCGCACCAAGCCGCCGCACGCCCCACGCGCAACGCTCGCATCTCAGCGTTCGCCCAGCCGGATCGAACCGATCCCCGGCGCCCCGGAGATTGTGGACTTTCCTCGCGATGTCCAGCCCGTCCTCGACCGCCACTGCGTCGAGTGCCACAAGGCCGACCGGCGCGACGGGGGCATCGTATTGACCGGCGACCGCGGCCCGACCTACTCCTTGGCCTACTACAACCTGATGCTCTACCGGCAGATCAAGGACAGTGCCGGACTCAATTGGAAAGGCGAACAGAACGTGAGCGGACGTCCGACGGGAAACGACGACCCCTACGAGAACTTCAGTTTCGCTGCGCCGCTTATGAAGAAACTCGACGTAGCACATTACGACGTGCAGTTGTCGGACCAGGAGCGCACCGTCGTGCGTCTCTGGCTCGACTCGACCACGCCGTATGCCGGCACGTACGCGGCCTACGGCACGGGACAGATCGGCGGCTGGTGGCATAACAACCAGCCGATCCGCGAGATGGCCAACGACTGGCCGTCAACCGCGCCCGCTCTGGACGCCATGCAACGTCGCTGTGCGGAGTGTCACCAGAACCGCATGCCCCGGTTCGTAACGGACCAGATCGACAGCGGCGACGGGCACGGCGATTTCGAGGGCTGGATGCGGCCCGTCTCGCGATTTTCGCGCCACAACATCTTCAATCTCACTCAGCCCGAGCACTCGCTAGCGTTGCGGGTCGGGCTGGCAAAGGCCGCCGGCGGCGACGCCGAGGGCCCGCTGTCGACGCCCGCACCCGTCCCTTCGGACCTGGCCATTACGCCCGAGCCTTTCACGCACCCGGTGGTCTTTTCCGACACCACCGACCCGGACTACCAAGCCATCCTCGTGCATCTTCAGGCCGCCGGCAAACGGCTCAATGAGATCAAGCGCTTCGACATGCCCGGCTTCCAACCCCGCTACGAGTACCTCCGCGAAATGAAACGCTACGGAGTGCTGCCGGCAGACTTCGATCTGACCCAGCCAGCCGCGGTCGACCCGTATGACCTCGACCGGAAGTACTGGCAGCAGTTCCACCACGTCCCGACTAACCCGTGACCCTGAAAAGACCGCACCCATCGAACAGCCGCCCGAAAAGAACGAGAAAGTCTCGATTCCGCCGCCAAGCGGTCTCTTTGCCGAGCCCGTTTCGACTCCCGTTTCGACTCCAATAACTAGCTGCGTCCCCGTTTCGACTCGTTTCGACTCCGTTTCGACTCCCAGTTTATGAAAGAAACACTTACCAATTATCGCACAGCAGGTTTTTGGGTTCGTTTTGCCGCACTCTGCGTTGATATACTGATTATTTGCCTGTTCTTGAAAGTCAGTGTAATTATTCTGGAACAATTCGGTGTTTTCGACAATTTTGAATATATTGCCGTTTTATTCCTGATAGCTTATTTGGCAATCTTCGTTGGGGGAAAAGGCCGCACTATTGGAAAGGTACTCTGCGGATTAACGGTGCGGCGAACTAATAATAGGCCTGTAGGCTACTTGAGAGGCCTACTGAGGGAAGTGGCCGGAAAGCTTATTGCCGGTATTTTCTTTTTTATTGGTTTCTTCTGGGCCGGCTTTTTCCGATCTAAGCGAGGATGGCATGATCATATTGCCCGAACTGTTGTGGAACAGGACTTAAGGGCTGTTAAACGCGGCCGATGGATATTGTCAACGATACTTGCCATAAGCATTCTTTTCATAATTTCGAAAGTTGGTCTATTTTTTCTTAACGTAAGTACTCTCCAGAAAAGAAATGTCTTAAGGCCGGATGCCGTTGATGTAAGCAGTTTAACGGAGGCAGATCATGTACGGCTTGGGGCGTATCTAAAAGTAAATGGAAAACCACCTATAGAGTATGTTATTGATAAGTTCAAGAAGCATGATGTAGTCATCCTGGGTGAGCCTCATCAGGTAAAAGAGGTTTGTGAGTTTGTGGGACAGCTAATTGAGCCTGCTTACCACCAAGGGGGTGTTCGATATTTGGCGATGGAGGTATTTAAGTATAAGAACACCGCACTTGCAAATCGGCTTGTAACGGGTGAATCGTATGATGAAGAATTGGCACTTCGATTGCTACGAGACTGTGGTTGGCCTGAATGGGGTTTCCAGGAGTACATTGATATTCTAAAGGCGGTATGGCAAGTGAATCAGAAACTGCCGCCAGAGGCTGAAAAAATTAAAGTGGTCTGTATGGACAGCGACTGGGACGGTTCTGTCCTCCGGACTGGAAAAACACTTTGGAAACTGCCAGGTATCTTTTACAGAATGGCAACGCGAGATAAGTTTATGGCAAAAGTTCTTGATTGGAGTGTAGTTAAGAAAGGCAAAAAAGTTCTTGTGCATGTCGGAGCCCACCATGATTTCACTCACTATCGCCAACCGGTAGCAAGAAACGGAAAACTGATTGCTGAAGTGTCTCCAAGGTTTGGGTGCATCCTTCATGAAAAATATAGTGAACGCATCTTTCAAGTCTGCTTACATTACCAGCACACTCGTCCTGAAGAGCTAACCAGGGGAGACAATTCGCTTGGAACTCGACAACCGTTGGGAGGTCTTCTAGAAGAAATGTTTGTGCTAAATGGCAACATACCGATTGGTTTTGATGTTGTCGGCTCACCATTTGCTTCTTTGAGAGACAACGAGAGCTATTATTTTACATACCAGAAATATGTTGTATTCTCTGATATTGCGCGAGGATATGTGCTCCTCAAGCCGATGAAGCAATTGCATGGTGTTAGCTGGGCTGATGGATTTGTTAATAAAGAGAATTTCGAACAATGGGAGGATTTCCTCTGGAGACGAGGACAGATACAAAAAAATGAGTGCCAAACCCCAGACGGATTGAACGAAAGAATGAAGTTGTGGCATGATGAGAAAATGAAGCAAAGGTGGAAAAAATAACCTTCAATATAAAAATACGGAACAGGAAGCAATGAACAAGCCTTTTTTAGAATCCGGTGGCAACATGAAAGATATAGTAATCAACAATCGCAAAGCAGGTTTTTGGGTGCGTGCTGCCGCAACCTGGATTGATTTGTTTATCGTTTGGGCCGTTATCAGAATTGCCGTTTCACTATTTAACTACTTTGACATCTATATTCCATTAGAAATCACTGTATTTTTGTTTTTCCTGGTTTACTCTGTTATACTTATTGGATGGAGAGGTAGTACTGTTGGTAAGCGCTTGTGTGGCCTTACTGTTCAATCCTCAAAAGGCAAGCCCGTAGGATACGTTAGAGCATTCTTACGCGAGACGATTGGTAAATTTCTTTCCGCTGGTTTTTTATTTCTGGGATTTGCCTGGGTGGCATTTTCGCGAAAGAAACGTGGTTGGCATGATTATATAGTCCAAACGATTGTGAAGCAAGATATCACCACCATTAAACGCGCCAGATGGCTTTTAGTGGCAGTGCTTGTTGCAAATACCACATTGTTAGGCTCAAAGGTCTTTGTAACCTTATGGCGTTACAATGATGCTATGAAAATGGCTGTTGGACCAAATGTCGTCTCTACTTATTCGCAGAGGGACTCTTCGTCTCTGGTGGAGGTGAGTTCTCTTGAACAGTCTGACCATGACACTTTTGCTAAATGGTTGGATAAGAATGGCAAGGATCCGGTTGACTATGTCGTGGAAGTTGCGAAGAAACATCAGATAACGATTTTTGGTGAAGTCCACCATATACAGGACAATTTACTATTCTTGAACAGGATTATTCCAGAGCTTTATCATCGAGCTGGTGTGACATGCATAGCGATGGAAACTTGTGTTGTCGAGGATCAGGCCAAATTGGACAAGCTTGTCACATCCGACCGGTTTGATTCCGAACTTGCTTTACAAATTGCAAGAGACGAAGGGTGGAAAGCTTGGGGTGATAAAGAATACTGGGATGTATTTAAAACTGTGTGGCAGTTGAATAAGAGCTTACCTGAAGGCAAGGAGAAGATGAGAGTGATTGGGATCGACTTTAAATGGGATGGTCCTTCCTTTGGTATGACTGGCACATCGCAGGAATGTGCTGGAGGCCCACCGTGGGAAAAGCTAAGACTCCTTAGGCTGCTTGATGACTTTCCACTACTTATCAAGCGAGATGAAGTAATGGCCAGAAACGTGGAAAAAGAAATCATACAAAAGGGGAAACGTGGAATTGTGTGGGTAGGCCTTAATCATGATTATATCAATTACCGGCAGGCACGTATAATTGATGAGAAGGTCTTCAGTGAGTGGAGCCGGATGGGATTCATGCTTCATCAAAAATATGGGGATCAGGTGTTTCATATACGATTGCACACTTCTTATAACAGCCCTATGATTGCCAAATTAATAGAGAGAGCAACTGCAGAACGAGAGAATACTCCGGTTGGATTTGATGTGGCTGGCTCACCTTTTGCACTTTTGCGGAACAGTAATTCAGGCTATTTCCGGTTTCGTCCTGGTGTATGTTTCTCTGATGTCGCAAGCGGGTATGTATATTTGAAACCAGAGAACAAACTAAAACGATGTGAGTGGCTGAGTGGATATATTTCAAGAGATATGTTTATAAGGAATAAGCCTTTCTACGAGGCTGAATGTGGTCATAAGCTTGGCAATGCAGATGAAGCTAACAGAGGTATTGCATCTAAATACGGACTGCAGTTAACGGAATAGGAATGTGCAACCAACACTTGAAAAGGCGTCGAAACGGGCGTCGAAACGGGGGGCGTCGAAACGGGGACGCAGCTAGTTCGTGGCGTCCTTGTTTGGAGTGTGACAGCCGCAAGTTACCCGCCCCCAGAAGCCATATCTTTGGCCGCCACCACGATCTTGTAGGCGTCCGGGATGAGGACAGTGCCGTTGCCGATGGGAGTGCTGTTGTCGAATATCAGCTTCTTGATCTGGCTTGGGGTCAGCCCCGGATTCACACTCTTCGCCAGTGCGGCTACGCCGGCTGCCTGCGGCGCGGTGTTCGATAGCCCGGCCTCGGCATCCACGGGGTAGAAGTCTGGGGGGTCGGTCAGAAACCGATCTGTAAAGCCAATACCGGGTATCTTCCGCCCTGCATGGTAGCTGAGAGTCGGCCTCAGGAGGCCCGGATACGGTTCCGGGTAGTGAAACCACGACACAACGGTTCCACTGTCTACGGCCCTGCGGATAGCAGCGAGAAGCTCCTTGTCGGCGGCAAATCGCGCCGACCAGCTTGATGAGACTATGTCGGCTTTGTGTTCGGCGGCGAACTCAAAGGACTTGGCGATGCTCTCCGGCAGTTTCGTAAAGCTCGGCGCGCTGCACAGCACCGGTATGAGCTCGGCTTCCGGGGCGACCGCCAACAGGATCCGGCTCATGGCCGTGCCGTGAAAATTCTGATTGGGGCTCTCGAACGTGCGAGGCCCGAAGTGCTCGAGTGTCTTAATCCTCCGGGCCAGATCCGGATGTCTGACGTGAAAGCCCATATCGTTCACCACCACGACCATTCCGCGGCCCTTGGTGATCTCCCAGGCCTTGTGGCAATTGAGCATGTTCAGAAACCAAGGTATCTCCGTATCCACACTGATGGCTCCGGCCGCGTCCAGAGCGCGGAAACGGAAGATGGCCCGTTCATCGGCCGGCATGTACCGGGCGGTTGTCGGGTCGATGTCGATGCTCCTGGGCCAGTCGCCCGACTCGATGGAAGCTGCCTGCCACACGGCGCGCGCACCCGAGACGATCTTCTCGCGCACTTGGCGGCGTGCCAGGTCAGGCCATTTTTCCAGCACCAGGGCGGCCACGCCGGCGGCCGTGGCCACGGGGATTGCCGTCTGATCCAGCGGCGATGAAAGTCCAACCGTCGAGAACACGTCGGTAGAAATGTCGCGGATCTTGCGGTTGAAGGGGGTACGGTCACCAGCAGTCTGCACCATCACCAACGATTGACGGTTCACTCGTCCGACGGTCAGCGCACCGATGGCGTGCAACTTGTTGACGGTTGCGATGATCTGTTCGTCCTGCGAGAGATCCGACGGAATCAGCACCGTGACGTTCGCGGATAGGAGTCGTTTCACGAGTCGCTCCAGCGCCGCTGAAGGCCAGCGAGGCACATCGGGGATTACGGCGATCCGGCAGCCGACTGCATCGAGCTTGTCGCTGAGACGCCCGGCGGCATCCTCATTGGCCGTGACGACGTGCGTACTGACGAGTGCCTCGGGCGCCGCCCGCCGAACCAGCGCAGATACGTCACCGAGGCCGCCACGATGTATGACCGCCACCTTCACACCGCGGCCCGTCGCCGCGGCGTGCGCAACGGGCAGCCGGACGAACAGACTGACCAGGTCCGAATAGGGTAGCACACGCGACACGATCTTGTTACCGTTGAACTGAACTGGTCCGGCCCGCTTTGTCGGGACAAAGCGGGGGAGAGGGGCGTCGACTGCTCCAGCGCGGCGGGTTACCATGGTACGCGAGATGACTTGCCTGGTCAGCGTGACGTCAAAGGTCTTCGTCTCTCCGTTTTCCGCGCGCCGAATGGTCAGCCTGACGTCTTCTCCGGCCAAGCCCGCCAACCGACGCAAGGCGTCCGGAAGGGTCTTGTTCTGCGTGCTCTTGCCATCGATCTGAACGATCCTGTCGCCCGGCATGACTCCTGCGCGACTTGCCGGCGTTTCGTCGAGCACGCCCCGGACCGTTAGCCATCCGTCCTCGACGGCAATGTGAGTTCCAATACCACCGGGCGGTTGGTTCACAGTCTCGGCCGTTGATACGGCTGCCACCACTAACAACAGTACAGACTTTGTCATGAAACACTCCTTTCACGGGATTTCCCATTTGGGTTGAGCCTGGAACCGTTCCAGGCTTGAATCACAGCCCATTCTAACATCGCGCCCCTCCAGCGTCCAGCTTGCTAGGCGTCGAAACGGACGTCGAAACGGACGTCGAAACGGACGTCGAAACGGACGTCGAAACGGACGTCGAA
>CAYYOX010000026.1:23504-23586 GCA_964473065.1 uncultured Planctomycetaceae bacterium
ACGGGGACGCAGCTAGTTTTTTGCGATTCGCGGCTAGTTCTCTTGCTTGTTGTTTTTGTTTAACTTTCTTGGTCGGCCTTCC